>JALYWZ010000733.1 GCA_030852505.1 Myxococcota bacterium
CTCCGCCGAGCGGCTGATCCGGGTTTCGGATCTCGACGGCAGCACCTACGAAGCCCAGGACGGCGAGTGGGTGGTGTCGGAGCCGAGCATCCCCCCAGGCCGACCCAGTCGGTCGGAAGCGCTCTCGCACGACGTGGACGAGCTCCGCGCCGAGGTCGTGCTGCTGCGCGCGGCCTATTCCGGCCTGACGAGTCGGCTGCGCAAGCTCGAGCGGTTCATGACCGAAATCGAGGCCGGCCGCGTGCGTGTGCCGCCGGCTGCCGTGCCCGACGCGCCGCAAATTCACGAGCGCGTGGAGCCCCTCGGCGCCGCCGAAAAACCGGTGGCAGCCGCCGCTGCCGCGCCCGTCATCCCTGCAGCGGTTGCTGCGAGCCAGGAGCTGCGCCAGGACCTCACGCTGAAGTCCGGGGGAACGCCGGATGCCGTCGTCGGAGGCGCCGTGCTCGGTGCGCCGGCGCCCGCTTTGAAGCAGTCCGAGGCCGAGCCTCAGTCTCAGCCCGAGGCCGAGCCTCGGTCTCAGCCCGAGGGCGGCCCGAGCTTTGCGCCCGTGAGCTTGCCCGGCATGCCAGCGATCCTGAGCTGCTTGCGCCAGCTGGTCGGCGACGGCCTTGCGCTCGAACAGCTCAAGGAGAAGCTCCCGACGACGCCGGAGGCGCTCGAGAAGCTCGACGTCTCCCTGTTCATCGACGATCAGGGCAATGAGCGCGCAGTGGTCTTCGCGAACCCCCGCGCCACCGTCGAGCTCGGCGGGCAGCTGCTCGGCATTCCGAAGGCGGCGCAGGAGGAGCAGCTCCAGGCGGGTGAGATCGAGCAAGATCTGGTGCTCGCCATGAGCGAGATCTTCAACAACCTGAGCGGCGTCGTAAACCGCGAAGAGGGCAACCCGCACCTCAAGGCCGAAGCCATCGGCAAGGCCCCGCTCGAGCGGCTGCCCTGGCTCGACCAGGCCTCGGCCGTGCTCACCCTGGCCACGCCGACCGGCGGCCGCCTCTGGCTCGTGGCTCGCTAACCTAGTTCGGTGGCGCGAAGATGCTCGTGCGCCGGAACTGGCGCTCGGGGCGCCCGAACAGGTAACCCTGCAGCAGATCGGCACCGAGCGATTCGAGCGTGTCGCGCTCTTCTTTGGTCTCCACGCCCTCGCAAACCACGCTCGTGCCCAGCTCCTGGCGGCAGACCGCGATCATCGAACGAACGAGGCTGGCCTTGCGCGCCGAGGAGTCGATCCCGCGGATCAGCGACATGTCGAGCTTGGCGATGTCGGGCTCGAGCTGGCTGAAGCTCGAGAGCCCGGCGTAACCGGCGCCGAGATCGTCGACCGCGATCTGAAAGCCCAGCCGGCGCAGGTTCTCGATCCGGCCTCGCAGGTTGGTGATGCGATGCAAGGAGGCGCGCTCGGTCACCTCGAGCACCACGCGCTCGGCGTGCTTCGAGAGCGGCGAGCCTGCGGCGAACAGCTCGTCGTCCCCGAGGTCCGCGGAGTGGAGATTCACGAAGATGGTGGACTCTGTCGGGGCAGAGGGGATGCAGCTCGAGACCGCGCCGCGGATCGCGCGGCCGAGCTCCTGCACGCGGCCCAGGCGCTCGGCCGCTTCGAAGAGCAGGCCAGGGTTACTGAGCGTCGGCTCGGTCGAGCGCACCAGCGCCTCGTAGCCGTACACGACCTGGTTCGGCCAGCGAATGATCGGCTGGAAAGCGATCCACAGCTCGCCGAGCGCCCGGTCGAAGTGCGCGTCCAGGCCAGCCGCGTCGCCGATCAGCCACGCCCCGGCCTCGCACAGCTCGAGGGCACGCCGCTTCAGCACCGCGAGCCGGTGCATCCCCGCCGCCGAGCGCACGATTTCGACGATCTGGTCGTTTTGAAATGGCTTGGCCAGATAGCGAAAGCCGCCGTACTGCACGGCCGACATCGCGCTCTCGAGCGTCGGATTGCCGGTCAGGATGATCACCGGCACGTCCAGATCGCGTTCCCGCACCATCCGCAAGAAATCGATGCCCTTGATGCCGGGCATCTCGAGATCGCTGAGGATGGCGTTGAATTGTTCGCCGGTGCGCAGCCGCTCGAGCGCCGCCTGCGCGTGCTCGGCCGAGCTGACCTGGAAGCCTGCCCG
Source organism: Myxococcota bacterium (assembly GCA_030852505.1). Classification (GTDB taxonomy): domain Bacteria; phylum Myxococcota_A; class Polyangia; order Polyangiales; family Polyangiaceae; genus PMG-095. The sequence continues at coordinate 2,109 of JALYWZ010000733.1, forward strand.
GGACAGCACCCGGACGATCGCTTCCCGCACACCCTGCTCGTCGTCCACTACCAAAATTGACTGCGTCGTCACCACCGGCCTCTCCTCTTTCGAACCGCTCTCGGAAAGCGAGCGAGCGATAAATCGCCGAGCGCTCGATCTCCAAAATATTCTTATCTTGTTTCCGGAGAGCGCAGCCTGTCCAGGTTCGAGTGAACCATCTCCGAAAGTCGCGATCGATTCTGGAGGTACGACACGCGTCTCGCTCCGCGTGACAAGTCTCGAGATCCTGTGTTTCGACGCCTTTTGACACACGGCTTGGGCTCATTTTGAGAACGTGATGTAGCCTTCGGTGGCTATGCCTGGTCCGTCCCCCACCGAGCTCTCGGGCACGCCGCAACCCGTGTCAGTCGGCGCTTCGCTGCGACGCGGCGCGAGCGTCGTGGTCGGCCTCGGGCTCGCGGCGCTCACGAAGGGCAAGGCCTTGCTAGCCGTCGTCAAGCTGCTGCCCGCGGGCAAGCTGATGCTCACCAGCTTGTCCATGTTCGCGATGGTGGCCTTCGAGGCGCAGCGCACGGGGCTCTGGTTCGCCGTCGGCTTCGTGCTCTTGATCTTGCTGCACGAGCTCGGCCACGGGTACGCCATGAAGCGCGCCGGCGTCGAGAGCGGGTGGCCCGTGTTCATCCCGTTCATCGGCGCGCTGATCGCGATGAAGACGCCGCCTGCCGATCGCAACGTTCAGGCGCAGATCGCTTATGGAGGTCCGCTCGCCGGCACCGTCGCCAGCCTCGTCGTTGCGGCGCTCGGTCTCCATTTCGAAGAGCGCGCCCTCTTGGCTCTCGCGTACACCGGCTTTTACCTGAACCTGTTCAACCTGGTGCCGATCTCACCGCTCGACGGCGGCCGCATCGCCGAGGCCTTCTCGCGCACCGCGTGGATAGTCGGCATCGGCTTGATCGCCTTGATGTTCTTCACGACGGGGGCGCCGCAGCTGCTCTTGATAGCGGGCCTGGCATTACCGCGTCTGTTCCGAGGGCGCTCCGACGTGGCCGCGCCCGAGCGAGAGCTCAGCCCGGAGCTCCGGCGCAGCTGGGCGGTGCGCTACTTCGGACTCGCAGCGTTTCTCGGAGCGGCCATTTACTTCTGCGGCGCGTGGATCGGGCGCGCCTGAGGGCTCGAGATTGCTTCGGCCGGTGTCTCGATTCGAGATGAGTCGGTCGCTGGCCAGCAAATAACCGGACGCGGGTCCGAACCGCGAGGTACGGTGTCGCGCACGA
>JALYWZ010000151.1 GCA_030852505.1 Myxococcota bacterium
CTGGGCGAGCCCGCCGGCCGCGGCTCGCAACGCGATCGCCCGGGAGAGCCGGAGACCAAGATCCAGCTCGGCGCGAAACGCCCCCCAGGTCGCGGAGTCGTCCCGCGCGTCCGAGAAGCCGCGGCCGCTTGCCGTGATCCGGCCGAGCTCTCCACCGACGCACCCGCGCGACGACCACGCGGAGTCGCCCCCGCCGCCCAGCCATCGGTAACAGCCGAGCACACCGGCGGTCCACAAACCGAGCTCGGCGAAACCACCCTCAAGGGTGATTGTCTGGGCAGCGAACACATCGGCGAGCCCGTAGGCCGCGAAGCGCGCCCCCTCGAGCCCCAAGCGCAGCTCCAGCAGCGGCGCTGTCGAGTCGAGCACGGACGTATCGAGCCCGAAGCTTCCGGAGATTCGAAACGGCGTGAGCGCGTCCTCTTCCCGGGTTTGCTCCGGCGCTCGGGTCGTTCGGATCGTCGCAGGCGCGGGCCGCGCGCTCACCAGCGGCACGAAGGGCCGTTCACGCGGCCGCTCTTCGAGCTCCGCCGGCTCCGCGGGTTTTGCCGTGAGGCTGGTGGAAAGCACGGCGATCGCGGCATCGCCCGCCTCGGCGCACGTCGGCGCGGCGAGCCGCCGCTCGTTCACGGAGCCGTCGTGACCGACCACCCGCACTCGCAGCTCCCACTCCTCACCTTGCCGCTTCGCGCTTGCTTCGACCCGCGTCCAGCTGCTCGACAGCTCCCAAATCGGCCTTCCGAGCACCGTCTCCACACCGGCTTCGATCTGCTCGCGCGACGCGCAACCGTCTTCGGCGTCCCAGGACAAGCGCAATGCTTCGCCACGGGCGATCCCGGCCGAGAGCGCAACGGCGCAAGCCAGCCGGTACGGCCTCACGCCCAGGGCTCCAGATGCGCCTGTCTCGACTCGACCAACCGATCGAACTTCCAGAGCGCGACGGGTAGGGAGCACATCGAGAGCCACGCCCAGAGCGGAGCACCGGCAAGCGGACTGAGGCCAAAGCCGAGCAGCAGCCCCAAGAGCGTGAGGCCGACTCCAGCGTTGAAGAGCTTGCGGAGCGGTGGCCGCGGCTTGCTCTTTTCCAGGCTGCGTAGCCCATCCCGGTACAGCGCCATCCCCACGGCGGCGTGCATCTGCACGAGAAATCCCAGCAGCGCTCCCCCGAAGCCGAACCGATCGAGGACGGCCTCCGACGGTTCGTCGGGATCATAGAAACAGGGCACGCGCGCCCCCGCAGCGAGACGTGTCACCAGCGCGTCGGCGTCGGCGCCCCGATCGCCACCGCTGAAATCGAAGCGCTCGGACGAATACTCGCGCCCGTCGACGGTGTAGCGGTACCTGACGACGACCCGGCTCGTCTCCGTCGAAAAACCGCGCACCTTCGAGGTCGTCCGGCCTTCACGCGACGAGTCCACGACGCACGTGGTTTGCTGCCACGTGCGCGACCCCAAACTCCGCGCAACCGGAAACGCAAACTCACTCATCAGCATCCAAACACTCGCAAACCAGAGCAATCCCCCGAACGCGGTCCCGAAAAGGCCACTTCCCTTTGGTTGTTGCGGAAAATCCGGTTCGAGGCGGGGCGGCGGCGACTGGTTCAAAGGACGAAAACTCGCGACGAGCATAGCCGGAGCGCGGCGTCTCCGCGCAACGTCGTCCAGAGGACCGAAATCGAAGTTGCTCTGGTCGCCGTGACGGAACGGGCATAAGCTCGGGCCGCATGGACATCGGAGGACGCCGCCGTTCCGAACACTTCGAAGATCGAGGCCAGGGCGGCGGAGGCGGCGGAGGGCTCCCGGTCCAGCTGCTGTTCGGCTTGGTGCAGATGCTGGGCGTGAAGGGCGTCGCCGTGATCGGCGCGTTGCTCGGCGTCGGTTACCTGGTGTTACCGGCCGGGCTCAAGGCGCAGCTCTTCGGCGCGCTGGGCGGCCCGGGCGCGGGCGCGCAGGGCACCGGTAGCGTCTGCGCAGCCAACGCCGAGAACGGCAAGGCGTGCGACTTCTCCCGCGTGGTGCTCGCGTCCACCGAGGACGTGTGGAAGGAAAAGTTTCAGAGCGGGAGCTTGCCCGACTACGGAAGCCCGCCGGGCCCGTATCAGAACCCGACCCTGGTGGTGTTCGCAGACGGGGTGTCCACCGGCGGCTGTGGAAATGCCACCTCCGCGGTCGGCCCCTTCTACTGCCCGCGCGACAAGAAGCTCTACATCGATCCCGGTTTTTACGGCGTGATGGAGCAGAAGCTGAAAGCTCCGGGTGACTTCGCACAGGCCTACGTGATCGCGCACGAGGTGGGCCATCATGTGCAGAATCTGATCGGCTCCACGCGCCTCAACGTTCGCGGCGAAAGCGAGAATCAGGTCTCGGTTCGCGTCGAATTGCAGGCGGATTGCTTGGCGGGCGTGTGGGGGCACACCGCGCGCGCGTCTCTTTCGATCACGGAAGAAGATCTGAAAGAAGCGCTCACCGCCGCGCACGCCATCGGCGACGACGCGCTCGGCCACTCGAACCAGGACGACTACACGCACGGCACCAGCACGCAGCGCATCCGCTGGTTCCGCCGCGGCTTCGAAGGCGGCGATCCGAAGCAGTGCGATACCTTCGCGGTCACCAAGTACGCCGAGCTCTGAGAGCGCAGGTTGAAGTTTCGCGAGCACTCGCGCTCGACGCACCTACATCAGCGCCCCGGGAAACTCACACTCCACATGCAATTCTATACCGAGGGATGACGGAGTTCGTGTCGTCCGGGTTCGGAAAGGGTGCGCGAGAACTCGAACACAGCTAGGTTTTGAAGACCCGAACCAAGGAGTCGACTGCATGGCGCGTTCCTACCCCGGTCAGCCTGCCAATCCGCCCTATCCGCCTCCGCCCGCACCCGAGGTGAACCCCGCTGGCCCGCCGCCAGCGCCCTCGTCGCGGCAGGCCCACGCAGGCTACGGCACGGAACCGCTGCCCTCGTTCGAAAACACGCCCGTCGACATGGTCGCCGAGACCGTCGAGGCGATCCCCGAGGAGGAGCCGAATCCGTTTCAGAAGCCGCCGCGCTTCGAGCGCTTCCGAAAGCTGTTGAAGAAGCCGTCGTTTTTGAAGAAGCCGTCGCGCGAGACGTCGATCCGCGCGGCCGTTGCTGCCGTCGCGCTGCTGGTCGGCTGGGGCGCCGGAGCCAAGCCGTGGAAGTCGCCGCCTCCCCGCGCGGCCGTCATGGCCAAGGCGAGCGCCGCCGCGAAGGCCCGCGCCGCCGCGAAGGCCGGCTCCTCCACCAAGGCGAGCAAGCCCGCAGCCCGCCCGGCCGCGGCAAAAACCGAAGCTCCCCGTCGCGTAGCGGTCGTGACTCACGACACTCCGCCGGTGCTCGTCAAGGCACGCGCAGAAACCAAGGCCGCTGTCGCCCCCAAGGGGAAGGTCACGACCAGATCCGCCGCAGCCAGCGCCGCCGCGACCAAGGCGTTGAAGTCGAAGAAGGCCGCCACCAAGGTCTCCGCGAAGAAGCAGGCCACCAAGGCCACCAAGGCCGCGACGGCCAAGGCCTCGCTCAAGGCGAAAGCCAAGGCCGCCAAGACCAAGACGAAGACGGTCGCCAAGAAGGCGTCCGCCAAGCAGGGCTAGCGCTTCGAGACGGCGAGCTTCGCGACGACGAAGGGCGGCTCGAACAGCTCTTCGCCGATCGCGTCGTTGGTGATCGTCGTGCGGTGCTGTTGATTGGACAGCACGAGCATCGCGGCGCGCTCGCCCTTCTCCGGTTCGATGAACGCGAGCGAGGACGGGAAGTTGAATAGGCGCGGATCGTCGCCGAGCACCTCCCGGGCGCCGCTGCGGGAGTCGATGCGGATCACGCGCAGCTCGAGCGCGTCGGTCCCGTAGAGGTACGGATCGGACGAATCGTAGGGGTTGAACTGCAGCTCGAGCAGCTCCTCGACCGGTACGTTCTTCGGCTTCTTCGAGACCAGGCGCAGCGATGCTGCGCGCCGGTAAGGCGCCCGCGCGTCGCTCAGAGCCGAGAGCGGGAATGCGTAGAGCGCCGCAGCGCACGAGGAATACACGTAGACCGTGCCGTCGCGCACGTCGATGCCGCCAGCGCCGGGGATGGTCGAGCCCGTGAACAGGAACGGCAGTCCACCGACCTCGATCTGCGGCATCGTCGGGCAGTTCGAGAGCTCCGGAATGCGATCCTCGGGCTCGAAGCTCTTCGGGACGATGCCCGGCCGGACGTCACCCCGCGAAGTGATCTGCCAGATGCTGCCGTAGATCGCGTCGGTGACCAGATAGCGGCCGGAGCCTAGGTAAGCGAACTCTTCGGCGAAGCCGATGCGTTTGCCGGTGAAATGCACGGTGCGCACGAGCGATGCCTGGAACACGCCGTGACGCAGCCGGTATTCGTATTCGTAGAGCGTCGGCTCGACGTCGCTCACCCCGGGCGCGGGGAGCCCTCCGCTATCGAGCACCGCCACGCGCGAAGGCCCGATCGAGTGCAAGATCAACGGCAGGACGAAGTTGCCGGGCGGCTGCGGGAGCTCTGCGATCGGCGCGCGAGTCTTGCGCGACAGCACGACTACCCGCCCCTCGAGCGGAGACCCTACGAAGAAAACCTCGTTTCCCGCGGCGATCCCCGCCGGGATCGGCACGTCCAGGGTCGCGTATTCGACGCTCCTCGTCTTCGGCTCGTGCTGGCCATGCCCCCTCCCGTGCTGGTTTCCGTGCCCATGCCCCTTCGACAGCGGCTCGACCGACTCTTCTACCCCCTCTGCCGGCGCGCCCGAGCATGCAGCGAGAACGAGGACCGAACACCACAGCAGCTTGACCGGATTCATGATGCCTCCCAGGCGGCTTCCACCCGAATTACCGCCTTCGATATCCGACCAGTGTATGCCGACACCGATCGCGCGGTCTACGCAACGCCGGCAAACTGGTAGGTAGATGGGAGCCGCTGTGAGGCGCGCGGCTCCGTCGCTCCCGGTCAGGCGAGGACTTCGCCGATCTCGACTGGCGTGTGCTTGTAGCGGGCGTGACGCCCAGCGCCCATGCCGGTTTTCAGCCCGTACGGCTTCAGCGCGGTCTCGTACACGTCGATCACGTTGTAGACCTTGTCGTTGAAACCAGGTTTGAAGTGGCCGTTGCCGCCGGCGATGGCGTGAAACACACCCTCGGGGATGTGCCCGGTCGTCGTGCCGCCCCCGCCGTAGTCCGTCCCGACGATCACCAGCGTGTTGTCGAGCACGGTCTTGCCGTTCTCTTCGAGGAAGCTCGGATCATCCAGCGATGCGAGCGCACCGGCGATGTTGGTGATGCAATAGTGGGCGTGCAGCCGGCACTTATCCCAGCGGTTGTTGTGAAAGTACGCGTCGTGCGGGCTCGTGCCGGGCAAGTCCTGCGTGAAGTTCACGCTGTCGCCGAGCGCCGAGTAGGTGCCGCGCAAGCCGACGTGCCCGCCCGAGCCCACGAACAACATGCTCCCGAAGCGCAGCACGTCGCAGCGCAACGCCAGGGCCATCAGCTGCCCCTGGAGCTGGAACGCCGCGGCGAAATCTTCGTGTTGAATCACGGGCGCGCTGCCACCGGCGCCGCCCTGTGCCAGGTCGTACGGCAAGTCCTTGCCGGGATCGGTGACTGGCTTCGGCATCGCGCACTCCGCCTCTTGCGCGATCGCGTCGTCGACCGCGGCTTCGATTGGCGCCAGGCGCTTTTCGACGTTGCGGATGTTGTCGAGGTGCACCGAAAGCTTCGCCTTGGAATCCTTGCCGAGCGGTGAAGCGTCGCCCGTGTAGTGCTTGTATTCGCCCACCACGGCGTCGAGCACGCTGCGCCTCAGGTGCTGCTCGCGCACAGCGCCTGGATCCTGCGGCGCGCCGGGCTTGCTCCCGCCCGTCATGCCCCCGAAGAGCTGCTCGAAGATCCGCGTGGGCCGGCGCTCGGGGCGTTCGCCCGGGCTGCCGTCGTGGTTCCAGTGCCGCGTGTATTGCGAGACGGACCCCGTGCGGAACCACATGCCGACCGACTTGGAGCCGAGCCGCGTCGGGACGCCGTTCGGGAACAGCTCCTTCTTCACGATCTGCTCGAGCGACGGACCGGCCGCCTCGTACTCGCGCTTCTGCGGATCGCCGACGAACACCACGTCGCCGACCTTGAAGTGCGGCTCACCCGAGCCGAAGTCGTGCGACTGCTTGAGCTCGAGGTTGGTGAAGATCGACATCTTCTTCTGGAGCGGCTCGAACGGCGCGAGCGGCCCCTTGAAGCCCTTCAGCATTTCCTCGCGGGCCACGCCCAGGCCGAAAAACAGCGTGATCAGCCGCATCGGCGGATCCGCGGTCTGCGCCCTGGCGCTGCGCGGCCGCATCTCGTCGAGGAAAGGCAAGCCGATCATCACGCCACCGGCGCCGTGCAGCAGCGTTCGGCGAGACAGCATCTTTCTCATGGTTGGGACCCCGGGTTTTCGGCGCCGGCTGGAGGTAACGGCACGATCGTCCGGAACAGTTGGCTCTGGACCACGGCGGACACCATGGCGCCGAGCGTGCTGCCGCCGGCGAGGTACTTCTCCCCCACCCGCTCCGCCTCGAGCTTGGCCTGATCGTCGCTGGACCGTGCCGTGGCGAAGGCGATGAAATGTTCGGTCATGCAGGTCTGGATCACCGGCTCGTCCGCCAGGATCCGCATGTAGCTCGCAAAATCCGTGTACTTGGGGCTGGCGGCTTCGGCCTTGCCCGGCAGCGGCACCCAGCCGTCGAGCGGCAACGGCTTGCCCGCCGCGTCGTTCTCTCCGACGTAGCGGCCCGCGCCGTCGAAGCGCGAGAAGCCGAACGCGAAGGGCTCGAACTGCGTGTGGCACCCCCAGCACTCCGCGCGCGTCTTGCGCACGGCTGCACGCTCGTGCTCGTTGAAGCCGGTGGTGTTGGCGTTGAACGTCTCGAGCTCGGTGAGCAGCCCCGCCGGTACGGCGCCGGGGTTCCGGCACAACAGCCGCTCCATCAAGTACTTGCCGCGGTTCACGAACGAACCGGTGCCGCGGTCACCCATGCCCGCGATCATCCCCGGATGCGCGAGCAACCCAACCCGCTGCGGCAGCTGACCGACGTCCACCGGCATCAAGCCGGAGCCCGGCATCTGGATGCCGAGCAACTCGGCCACGCGCGGGTTGACCACGAAACGCGTGGTCGTGAACAGCGACGCGATGCTGCCCTTCTGCGTCCACAGATGATCCTGGAAGGTGGCGGCGATCGACTCGTCGAGCGCCAGACGATCGGCATCCGTGACGCCCTCGAACGAGGCGTAGCGCGCGCGGCTGAAGTCAGCGGCGAACGCGCGCGTGAAGCGCTGTGCCTTCGGATCGGCCAGCAGGCGTTGCACCTCCGACTCGAGCACGTCGGGCTGGATCAAGCTGCCGTCTTCGGCGCGGGCGAGCAGCGCCTCGTCGGGCACGCTCACCCAGATGAACGAGGCCAGGCGCGCCGCGAGCTCCTGGGGCGACAGATCGCGCGCCTGCCCGGGGGTGCCGCGCGTCTCCTCGTCCATTCGAAACAGGAACTGCGGCGCCTGAAGCAGCGCTTGCAGCGTCCAGCGCAAGGCGCCGGCGAAATCGAGCTGTTCCGCGAGCGCAGCGTTGAACACCGTGAGCATGGCGTCGCTCTCGCGCTGGCTGAGCGGTCGCCGGTACAGGCGCCGCCCCAGCGCCGCGATGGCCTGGGTCCCGCACTCGGCCGTGGCCTGGCTGCAGCCGAGGCTCTTCGTGAGCGCCGCGACGTCTACGCGCTTGACCACCGCCTCGGCCACCTGGAAGTACGACAGCGCGTGCTGCTCCACGCTCGTCTGCTTGTCGGCGATGTGCTTGAACACGCCGTCGCCAGCGTCGTCCGGGATACCGCCGGTCGTCGCGTCGAGCTCGGCTGCGGTCAGCGTCGTGCCGAGCACGTCGGCGACGCTGTTCGCGTACTCGACCTTGCTGATGCGCGCCGCCAACCCGATGCGGCCCGTGACGGCGGTCGTGTCGGCGCTCCGGCAGCAGAAGGCGCCCCCGCAGTCGACGGTGCTCCGCCGGAACCCGGAGGGGGAACGGCTCCCGGCGCCGCGCCCGTGCCGCCGGAGCTCGGTGGTGCGCCCGGAGGCATGGCCGGCGGTGAGCCCGGGGGAGCCATACCGCTCTCTCCCCCGCTCGCGACGCCGCCCGGAATAGCGTCATTGACGCTCTCGAGCTCACCGGCGCAGCCGGACAGCGCGGCCCCCGAGAGAGCAACGGCAACGCGGAACCAGGGCTTTTTCATGGCGCTAGCCCGCGAGTGTAAAAGCCCACGCAGGCCTAGCCTAGGATTATCCGACTAGTCACAAACTTAGGCTCTGACGGGCAACGGAGAGCGTGACTGGATCCCGAACCGCTGGATTTGTTGAGCTAATCTGGCGAAACGAACGTCTCCTGTGGGCCAGGCTGACGCACTGCAACTCTGGAGCATTATTCCCATCTGCAAGAAATCAGCGGGCGCCGCGCGCATTCCAAGCGCGCCTGGGCCGCGTGACAGAGCGCCTCACGACCTGCAGAAACCGCCTTGTTTTGCCCCGCTGTCGCCGTGCGTGATTTCGCCGACCGCGCTCCCAGATCTTTATTTTCCTGCAGAAACGAGCGGATGTCGGGGGCTGGCATCGAGTTTGCGGAAGGAGCTGGCAGACCGCCCACCTGCGGCCGAAAGGAACTCTCATGCTCACGCTGCTCCTGATCGTGCTCATCGTCGCGATGCTGGCTTCTGCTCCTGCCTGGCCGTACAGCCGCGGCTGGGGTTACTACCCGAGCGGTG
>JALYWZ010000152.1 GCA_030852505.1 Myxococcota bacterium
AGCTCGCCGAGGTGCGCGCGCTGTCGCTCGCCCCGGACGTCCCGCTGCGCAAAACGCTGTTCACCGGCGAAGACGGCCGTCTCGAGCTGCCCGACGCGGCCGGGCTACCGCTGCGCTTGCTGGTCGACGCGCCGCACTTCTCTGCGATCGAGAGGACCTTCGACGCCGCGCCGGCCGAAGTCCAGGTGAAGCTCGACGCGGGCGTGCTGATCACGGGTCGCGTCACGGCCGTGCGCGGGCGCAGCGGCGTGCCGAACGCGATCGTCGGCCTGCGCGGCTCGGTGCAGCGCCGTAGCACGAGCAGCGACACCGACGGCTTTTTCCGCTTCGATTCGGTGGCTCCCGGGCCGATCGAGATCCGCGTCTCGCACCCCGACTACGCCGACGAGAGCCGCGCCTTCGAGGTCACGACCACCGGTCGCGCCGACCGCCCGCTCGAGCTCGAGCCGATCGATCTGGAAGAGCCGGGCTCGATCGAGGGCCGCGTGATCGACGCCAACGGCAACCCGGTTTCGGGCGCGCGCGTCGGCGAAAACTTCGTGCCCACGTACGTCCCCGAGGGCGCGCTGCCCGCGGGCATGGCGCTCAGCGACTCGAACGGCGAGTTCGTGCTGCGCGGCTTGAAGCCCGGACCGCGCCGGCTCTCCGCCTACGCCCCGGGCGTCGGCCGCGGCTCGATCGACGCGGTCGAGGTCGTGGCCGGCCGCAGCGTGAATGGCGTCACGGTTCGGCTGAGCGATCTGTCCGTGGAGAACGAGCCGTTCGCAACGGGGGGCCTCGCCGTGACACTCGGCGAACAGCGCGACGGCGACGCGGTCTCCGTCGTGGTCGTCGATGTCACCGCCGGCAGCGAAGCCGAGCGCGGCGGCCTCCGCCCGAACGACGTGCTCGCGCTCATCGACGGACAAAAACCGAGCTCGATGAACGACGCCCGCGTGCGCCTCGCAGGCCGCGCCGGCACCGACGTCGTCCTCGAAGTCACCCGCACCGACGGCACACTCCGCCTACGCATCACGCGCCAAGCCGTCCGCCGCTAACGACGGCCCCTGTCGGTGCGTGGCGCGAGTTACTTCGCGCGGGCCGTGAACGAGAGCTCGAGGGGGGCTTGTTTTGCGACCTTGGAGCCCAGGGCGTCGAGGGTCTTTTGCGCGAGCTTGCCGAAGGCTTCGCGCGGGCGGACGTCGAACTCTTCGAGGCCGATCGTGAGCGGGGCGGTCGTCTTCACGCTCAGGGAGTCGAGCTTGTCGGCGCCGTTCTCGAGGGTGATGGCGACGTCGGCGCGCTTCTCGCTCTTCCTGCCGTGCAATCGGAAATCGCCGACGACGGTCGCGGTGAGTCGGTGCTCGCCCGGCGCGGTCAGATTGGTCTTGGACGCGTTCTCGAGGCGCGTGATCTTGAATTCGGCGAAGCGGTTGGCCTTTCGAACGTCGTCGGGAGCATCAGCCGAGATTTCGAGCCAGGTCCGCGCGTGCTGGTTCTGCAGGTCGTTCTTCTTCTTCTCGCCGAAGGCCTGCTTTTCGTCTTTGCGCTGCTCCTGGTAAAGCGTCAGCTGCTCGAGGTCGACCTTCACGAGCCCGGTCGACTTGGAAATGTCTTCCAGATCGACGAACAGCTGTCCCTCGATCGAGGCCGGCGCTTCACCGGAGATCTTCTCGATCGCCGCCTCCATCAAGAACTTCACCTGGCTCGAAGCGCGGTCTATCTCCAGCGTCACCGCCTTGGGCGCGGCGGGCTTCGCAGGAGCGAGAGCCGAGGCCGCGGGTGCCAGGTTTTCTGCTGACTGCTTCTGGCAGCCGGCAGCGGCCAAGCACAGAAACCAGAGCACGCTCCGACACGTCGCACGTCGCATGGGGTCCTCGTGTACGGGGTCCGCGCCCCGATTGGATCGACGGTCGTACGCTCGAACGGCCCTGCGGTTACAGCGACGGCCCCAGCTCGTCGCTCGGGCGGGTCAGTGCTTCTGCTCGGAATCCAGGCGATCGGTCGGCTCGGTCTCGTCGCCGGGCGACAACAAGAACAGGAGCGGGATGGTGCCCATCGCCAACAGCATGGTGCCGATGATCTTCGCGAGCGTGACGAGCCCAGGTTCCATGACGCGCCGACCCTAGCGCGGATCTGCCGAAGTCACAGACAAAAACGCCGAGGCGGCGCGCCCCCGCAGGTTTTCTGCGGCGGACGTGCGGCCAGGTGCGAGCCGCCGCAGGAATTCGGGCATCTGCGACTCGGCTCGGGCCTTGCACAGATACCGAACGCCATGCCGCTGTTCCGCTCCCGAGCTCCCCGTTCCACGACGCCGATCGTCGCCACCGTACTCGTGGTCGACGACGATCTGATCGTCGGCCGGAGCTTGTGTCGAGCTCTGCAAGCCCTGAGACCCGATTTTCGAGTCGAGTTCGCGATCAGCGGCGAGGCCGCGCTCTCGATGCTCGCCGCCAGCCGCTACGACGTCGTCGTCACCGACCTCGAGATGGGCCGCGTCAGCGGCGCGGATCTGCTCCGGATCCTTGCACGCGACTACCCCTCGGTGCGCCGCGTCGTGCACTCGTCCCATACCGAGGCGAGCCCAATGCACGATCTGAGACAGGTGGTACACGCGGTCCTGGAAAAGCCGGCGAGGCCGGGAGAGCTGCTGGAGGCGGTGGAGATGGTCCTGAAGGGATGAGGGTGGCTGTGGCGCTGAAGGTTTGTTTTCTGGGTTCCGGTTCCTTCTGCGCCTCGCGACTCTTGCCCGCTGATCCCAGGCCCCCCCGGCCTCGCCGGGTTTTGTTCCTGGAGTGCGCCGCTCGGGATGATCGTGATCTGCTGGGGGCAAGACTTCTCGGGCTCGGGTGGGGCCCGCGCTCTGGGTGTCGGACGGCTTTGGCGCCTTTGCTTGGATGACCTTTCAGGATTGAAATTGGTCAGTTCACGGGTGCACTTCGGACCGGGGGTAGGCAAGATTCGGCGCGATGGGTGAGCCCTGGGATACGCGTCGGCGTCTGTTGATTGGGGGAGGCGTCGGGTTGGCTGCGATCGCGTCTGGGGTCGCATTTTGGCCGAGCGACGAAGATCGCGTGGCGTATCCGTTCGCGCGGCGGCTCACGGGGAAGCATCAGGCGCTGTGGGATGTGAAGGCGGAGGATTTGTCGGAGGCGAGCGGCGACGACGCGGGGCGGCTGGAGCGGCTGTTGCCGCAGCTGGATCGCGCGGTGGCGACGCTCGAGCAGCTCGAGCCGCGGCTCGCCAATGCGCAGGTGGGCGAGCTTGGCGCGAGTGATCGCGACCGATTGCGTGAGCTCTGGTTCCAGATGTTCGAGCCGATCCTGGCGATCGACGCGATCAAGAGCCGCTACGCGGGCTTTTGGGGGCTCGACTATCAGCGAGAACCGGGGCTCCACGCCCGCGCTTACGCGCTGTGCTTCGCGGCGCTCTGCGGACAGGTCGATGCGGGGCTGCGGCTGCTCGCGGCGATCGCGGACAAGCAGCTCTTGCCCGTGCTGTTCGACGAAGAGATGCCCAACGTCGGGTTGCCGGCGCGCACTTTCAGCGGGCTGCGCGCGCGCATTGGACGCACGCGCGATCTGTGGCTCTTGCCGCTCGGAGACGAGTGGTACGAGCGCTGGATCCTGCCGCACGTTCGGAAAGACGCGAAGCTCGGCGAGGTCTCGAAGCTGCTCGACACGCTGCGCGCCCGCGCCAAAAAGCGAGTCTGGACCCCGACGTCCCAGGGCGTCTCGAACAAGCTCGACGTCGTGCGCGGCGAGCTGTTCGTGCGCTGGTTCCCGCTGCAAAAAGGCTTCGCCGAGTGGGCGGGCGACACGCGCTTCGCCCGCGCAGAACGCCGGCTGATCGACGACGCTGCGCTGGCTGCCTTTCACGAAAAGCTCGAGCCCGGTGATATCATCCTCGAGCGCCGCAACTGGTACCTCTCGAACGTCGGACTGCCCGGCTTCTGGCCGCACGCCGCGCTGTACGTCGGCACGCAGGCGCAAATCCTGAAAGCCCTGGCTGAAGAGCCCGACGTCCAGCAAGCCTACGGCGACTTGCGCGCGCACTACCAAAAGCTCGCGCCCAAGGCCTGGGCGTCGCTCGCCGAGCGCGACCACGGCGGCCACGCGCACTGCATCCTCGAAGCGGTCAGCGAAGGCGTGGTCGCGGCGTCCATCGAGCACTCCTGCGGCGCCGATTACGTCGCGGCGCTGCGACCGCGCTTACCGCCCGCCGCGCGCGCCCGCGCCATCGGCCGCGCCCTCACCTTCTGGGGCCGCCCCTACGACTTCAATTTCGACTTCCTCACGGACGACCAGGTCGTGTGCTCCGAGCTCGTGGTCAAGGCCTACGAGAAGCTCGGCAACGACGACCTGGGCCTCTCCGTTCCCTACGTCGAGCTGGTCGGCCGCCGCGCCGTGCCTCCGACGGAAATCGTGCGGCTGTTTCGCGACCAGAGGAACGATCCCAACCGCCAGCTCGACTTCGTCTATTTCCTGGAAGGCCGCGAATCCGAGCGCAAGGCCGTGGTGGCGGACGCAGATGCCCTGGCCAGCACCTGCGACCGCCCGAAGTGGGACCTCGTTCAACCGTAAGTCCCACGGTACGGCTTTCGGCTCACGCCGCGCGGTCGAGCAGCACCTCTTGCTCGGCGCGCGCCGCGGCTTCGAAGCGCTTCGCGTGCCAGCGATCCCAGAGCTGTTGGACGCGAGCGCGGTTGCGCTCGACATAGGCGGCGCCGACGATCAGGCCGATACCGGTGATCGTCAGCGTGACCCAGCGCACGATGTCGTCGTCGTGGATCGCCAGCCAGACTTCGCTGCCGACGCCGTACAGCGCCACGATCGCGCCGCAGGCCGTCCACAGCCGCGACCCGGTTCCGGCAGCGCACACCGCCACCACGGTGCCGCTCACGATACAGATCAGCGCGGAGATCGTGCTGAGGCCGGACATGCAAGCCACGAGCGTGCTGCCGAGACCGGCCACTGCCGCCGCGCTCACGAGAGTCTTTCTCAAGAGCTCCGCGCGCAGCGAGCTCACGAAGAACAGCGCCGCGATCGGCACGCCCAACAGCAGCGCTTGCAGCGAGTAGTAGTACTCGTGCTCGGCCAGCGCGATCCAGCACAGGAGCCAGCCGGCGCCGGCGAGGGCCGCCGCGGCCAGCGCGCCAAGGTCCCGGTGCACGCGATCCCGAACGCGCGCCAGCATCAGCCACGTCATCGCAGCCGCCACCAGCAGTAGACCGCCCAGGAACGGCAGGCGCACCGGGTACAGGTACACGACGCGCCCGATCACGATCAGCGGCGCGATGAACGGCATCGCGCGCGCGAGCCGGCCCTCCACGGTATCGAGCCGAGAGGTCCGCGACAGCCTCGACTGATCGAAGGTGAGCAGACCGACGAGCGCCGCGCCCGCCAGCGCGATCATCAGATCCGGGGTGCGGACGGGGATCAGCAGCAGCGAGATCGACGCCAGGAACGCCAGCGTGAGCGACGCGGCGCGCTTGCGAGCCAGCGCCAGGAACGAGACGAACGAGAGCGGCGCCAAGATCGAAAGCGAGAGCGCGACCGCGAGCAGCGCGGAGGCCAGGCTCGGCGCGATCCAGCGCACGTGCGAGGGCAGCTCCACCGGCGTGTCCCAGGGATGCACCTGGGAGTAAAGCAGCGCGCCCGCGACCGTGAAGCAGATTGGTACGGTACCCAGGACGAGCGCGAGCAGCGTGCGCGCGGAGCGGCTCTCGCGCACGGTGATGCCGACGAACCAGGCCGTGCCGAACAGGAACAACGACTGAGTCACCAGCATCGCGTAGCGGATCAGGTCGTTGCCCGACTCCACCCAGTTCTGCAGCATGAAGGTCGACGCCGCGGCCACCACCAGCACCGCGCCCGAGATCCGGAGCGCGCGCGTGAAGGCCTCGGCATCGAAGCCGTTCGGCTTTTTCTCCACCGAGATGGGCTCGCGGCTCATTGTCGGTGCTCCGCCGTCGAAGGCTCGGAAGAGACCTTGAGCGCCTCGAGCTCGAGCCGGAGCGCGGCTTCTTCCTCCGCGCTCGTGAGCTCGTCGTCGAGCACATCGACCGGGAGGCGCACGCAGCCGCCCAGCACCTCATTTTCGGACACGCGCAGCTCCCAGCGCTCGAAGATCTGCGTGATCTCGCTGCCGCAGAGCTCGCCCCGACCGTGCACGATGGTCATGGCCTCGGCGCGCGACTGGCGCGTGCGCATGGTGTTGCGCTGCTGGCGGAGCTCGACCACGCGCTGTTCGAGCGTGCGGATGTCGGAGGCGAGCTGGTGCTCGACCCGCTCGTGCTCCAGCAATTGACGGTCGAGCTCGAGGCTCTGCGTCTCGCTGCGCTTGCAGCGGCGCAGGCACTCGAGCGCGCGCTTTTCGTCTTCCTCCCGCTTGGCGCGCTCGCGCCAGCGCTTGGCTGCCTCGCGCTCCTGCCCGAGCGACTGGCGGAGCGCCACGCCGTCGCGCTCGACGCGCTGGAGCTGCACCTTGGAGCGCAGCACACCGCGCTCGAGCTCACGCAACGCGCTCGCCACCTGCGCTTCGTGGTTTTCCACCTGAGAGATTACGCTGTCGATGCTGGCCACGAATCCGCTGGACCAGCGCTTCCAAAGAGTCATCACGAGCCTCCTCGCTCCACCGCGGAGCAGTTGCGGCCGTGCCTTCAGCAAGGCATGCGCCAGCGCCGGACAGCGCTGGAAGCGCCGGTAATCGCTCAGAAAAGACTCGACCCAGAAACCGTCTATGTACCCATTTTGTACACCTGTGTACATTGCATGAGCATGCTCTTTCGCGCCGAGGAACGCCGGTTCGCCAGCGCGGTGGCGCGCATCGCTTACGACAATCCGTTCTCCCCGGAGCGCATCGAGAGCGAACGCGAGGCGCTCGGCGGTCGCTTCTCGGACAGCGGCAGCGTCTGGTCAGCGGACGGGTCGCAGGCGGAGAGCCAGGGCTTCCACCGCGAACGCCCGAACGTGATCCAGCTGCGGGACCTGAGCCTCCTCATGGCCCACCGTCTCCGCGAAAAGCTCGAGGTTTCGCGCGCGGACCTCACGGCGCAGGATCTGGAGCTCTACGAAGATCTGTGTTTGTACGCGTTGTTCGCGCGCTACGAGTTTTACCTGTTCCAGCTCGCCACCGACGAGTCGGCTCAGACCAAGAAGGCCGCTTTCTATCCGGACTTCCGGCGTGATTTCCAGCGGCTCTTGGTCGAGCCCGCGCTGCCGTTCCCCTCGAGGCTCGATGCGGCGGGCGCGCTCGGGTTCTTCTTCCAGATCCGCCGGGCTTTTCACTACATTTTCCGCTATCTGCTCGGCACGTCGCGGCCGATCGCCGAGCTCCGCGCCGAGACTTGGCACTCGGTGTTCACGCACGATCTGCGGCGCTACCGCAGCAGCGTGTACCGCCACATGGCCGACATCCCGACGTTGATCGTCGGACCGTCGGGCACGGGGAAGGACCTGGTTGCGCAGGCGATCGGCTACTCGCGCTACCTTGCTTTCGACGAGACCAAGCAGCGCTTCGTCGATGCGTTCTCGAAGCAGTACCACCCGCTCAGCGTGTCCGCGCTGTCGCGTGGCGTCATCGAGTCGGAGCTGTTCGGCCACCGCCGCGGCGCGTTCACCGGGGCGCTCGAGGATCGTCAAGGCTGGTTCGAGCACTGTGGCCCGGAGGGCAGCGTGTTCCTCGACGAGATCGGCGATCTATTGCCGGAGCTCCAGGTGAAGCTGTTGCGCGTGCTGCAAACGCGCGAGTTCCAGCGCATCGGCGAGACGGAGCGCCGGGTATTTCTCGGGAAAATGCTGGCGGCGACGCACCGCGATCTCGACGCCGGCATCCGCGAGGGTTGGTTTCGGGAGGATCTGTATTACCGCCTGTGCGCCGACCGCATCCAGACGCCGAGCTTGTTCGCGAGGCTCGAGGACGACCCGGGAGAGCTCGCGCTGTTGGTGGGCGCGCTCAGCGAGCGCATCGCCGGTCCCGAGCACGGCTCCGAGGTCGCCAGAGAAGTGCTGGCGTGGATCGAGACGGAGCTCGGACCGCGCTACGCGTGGCCGGGCAACGTGCGCGAGCTCGAGCAGTGTGTGCGCAACGTGCTCGTACGCAAGCGCTACGTACCTGCGCGCCGCAAGAGCGTTGCCGGCGAGCTCGACCGCGCGCTCCTGGAGACGCGCCTCGACGCAGAAGCGCTGCTCGACCGCTACGCGGCGCTCGTCTATCGCGAGACCGGCAGCTACGTGGAAACCGGCAGGCGCCTCGGGCTCGACCGGCGCACCGTCAAGGAGCGAGCCGAGCGCGGCTCCAAGCTGCTCGACGCGAGCTAAAGCGGGCTCATCGACGTGTCGTCGACGTAGTAGCTCGCGGTGGCGTCGGTGCTCTCGACGTAGACGAGCAGCTTGCTCGGGGCGCAGCTGGCCGGGATGCTGAGCGTGCCGCTGAGCTCCACCCAGGCGGAGCTCGTCGCGTTCTCGGCGCTGTCGAGCCAGACGAACTGCTCCACGCTGCAGCCTTGTACCTCGCGCGTCAGGCGCAGCGTGCTGCTCGGGCTGCCCGACGCGGGGCGAGCCCAGACGCTGACGGCGTAGGCGTCGCCCGCCGTGACGAGCGAGCGCACGTCGTATTCCGCGCCGTGCCAGTTCGCCGTGCGGCCCGTCACCTTCAACGAGGACTCGCCCGAGTGGCTCTGCTCGTCGGTGATCGTCAGCGTCGCGGTGCCGCGGGCGCGCCAGCCGTCGGGATCCGACTGCTCGAAGCCGTAGCTCATCAGGACGTTGTCGGGGGGCCCAC
>JALYWZ010000734.1:0-2755 GCA_030852505.1 Myxococcota bacterium
CGCAGCGATCGCCCTCAGCACGGCGCCGGTGTGCGGCGTGCCGGGCTCCGGCGTCAGAAACGCCAACACCGAGAGCCCGAGCTCCGAAGCGAACAAACTCGTGGCGAGCACGTGGTGGCTGCCCGCGGCACCGAAGGTGACGATGCGTTGCGCGCCGCGGCTCGCGACGTCGGCCAGCACCAGCGCGAGCTTGCGCGTCTTGTTGCCGCCGTAGCGCGGGTGAATCAGGCCGTCGTCCTTGATCCACAGCTCGCCGGGGCCGAACGCCCTCCCCCGCCACGGATAAACCGGGGTCGGAAGCGCGAGCCCGAGGCCCCGCGAACGGCGCGATTCGAAGGATTCGATGGGCTTCTTCTGGGCGCGGACCGCGCGCGGGGCAAGCCCATGGCCGGAACCTCAGGGAACGCCCGCCCGGTAAGTTTGCGGTTTTGGCGAGGCTTTCGCGAGCACCGGAGCGGAGCGTAGGTGGCTACGTGAGCACCGAGCGCAGGGAAAACGAAGCCAAAACCCCAAATCGCCGGGCGTCGTGGAAGCTCAGGATACCGGGGATGGGGGCAAGCCTCGCGTTGGCCGGCGCCGCCGTTCGATGATAATCGGCGCGGAGCACATGCCCGAAAACGCGCGCAAAAAGGCGATCGTCGTCGCGGTCAAGCTCGCGGGCGTCGAAGAGGACGACTTCCGCGCGAGCCTCGTCGAGCTGGAACGCCTGGTCAACACGCTCGGCTACGACGTGGTCGCCAAGATCACGCAAGCCCGCGACGGGCTCTCGCCCGCGGCCGTGCTCGGCGAAGGCAAGCTGATGGAGCTCGCGAAGCTCTGCGGCGGGAGCGGGCAAACGCGTTTCAAGCCGAAGCTCTCGCGCTCCCGCACGGATCCGGACTCCGCCCCCGAGCTCGAGCTCGACGACGACGGAGAGGTCGGCGACGCGGAGGGCGAAGCGTTCGAAATCGATCTGGTCGCCGTCGATCACGACATCTCGCCGAGCCAGCTGCGAAACCTGGAGCGCGCCACAGGCGTGGAAGCGCTCGATCGGACCGGCGTGATCATCGAGATCTTCCACCGTCATGCGCGGAGCCGCGAGGCACGGCTCGAGGTGGAGATCGCTCGCCTCAAGTACACGGCTCCGCGCCTACGCGAGGTACCGAAGGGCAAGGAGCGGCGCCACGGCCGCGGCTCCGGAGAGTCGGAGCTCGAGCTCGATCGCCGCAGGATCCGCGACCGCATCGCCGAGCTCACGGAAGAGCTCGAGCGCACGACCAA
Organism: Myxococcota bacterium; assembly: GCA_030852505.1. Lineage (GTDB taxonomy): Bacteria > Myxococcota_A > Polyangia > Polyangiales > Polyangiaceae > PMG-095. Next base: position 1,261 of record JALYWZ010000734.1, read on the forward strand.
GGAACGCGACGTGCGCCGGCAGCGTCGGCGCGACGCGCAGCGCGTGGCTCTGGTCGGCTACACCAACGCCGGCAAGTCCTCGTTGATGCGCGCACTCACGGGCAGCCAGGTGCTGGTCGAAGACAAACTGTTCGCGACCCTCGACACCACGGTCCGCGCCCTCTACCCGGAGACGAAGCCGCGGATCCTGGTCAGCGACACGGTCGGCTTCATCCGCAAGCTGCCACACGACCTCGTGGCGAGCTTCCGCAGCACGCTCGACGAGGCGCTCGAGGCGTCGCTGCTGCTCGAGATCGTGGATGCCTCGGATCCGGACTTCGAGGCTCAATCGGCGGTGACGCGCGGCGTGCTGCGCGAGATCGGCGCGGGCGAAGTGCCGATCCGGCTGGTGTTGAACAAGATCGACCGCGTTTCCGAGCCGGATCGCCAAGGCCTCGCCGAGCGCTTCCCCGACGCCTGGCTGGTGTCGGCGCGGGACCCCGAGCATGTCCGCCGCCTGCACGACCTGATCGTGGAGGCAGTGGAAGCAGGCTATCAGCAGCTCGATTTTTTGGTACCGTACGACCGGCAAGCCGTGCTCGCGAAGATGCATGAAACCGGGCGGGTGCTCGAGCAACGCTACACCGACGACGGCGTGGTCGTTCGCTACCAGAGCGACGCGGAAAACGTCGAGCGCTTGCGGCGCGAGCTCGGCGACTGATGCGGCTCGAACCCGCGTCGGGTGAGCTGCGTCGCAAGTTCGTGCGCGGGCGGGTCTCTCCGCGCGGCGTGGTCTGGTTCGGGGTCCGCTCGTTCTGGGGTCACCTGCGGCATTTCCTGGCGGCCGCGATCGCCACGGAGGACATCGACTCGCGCGACTGGATGAACCCGGACGACCCGATCGATCTGACCCAGCGCGTCGCGGAGATCCTCGGGGGCGCGCCGGGCCGGTCGGACCTGGTCAGCGCGCTCGGGCGGGACTTGTGGATCGACTACGTCTCGGACACGGGCGACGACGTCTCGGTGAGCGGCGCCGTCGCGCGGCTGCTCGTCGAGACCTACGAGCTCGGCGACCCCACGAGCCCCGGGCGCTCGACGACGCTTCCGCGTGGCGATCTCCTGCTGTTCGGCGGCGACACCGCCTACCCGGTCGCCACGGCTCAAGAAATCGCAAACCGCGTGCTGGTTCCGTTCAACCAGGCGATCGAGCCGAGGCTCGACGGGAAGCAGCGCGTTTTGCTCGGCATCCCCGGCAACCACGACTGGTACGACGGACTCGACGGCTTCGGGCGCATGTTTCGCAGGCGCGAGACCGGCGCCGAGGACCTTCGCCCCAGCATGCTCGGCGTGTCGGGGAAGATGCTCGCGCACTACACCGAGTGGGCGCGCGAGCTGGTGCGCGGCGGAAAGATCGAGAAGCCCAAGGCGCTCGTGCTCTCGGGCTACACGCCGGTCCAAAACGCCAGCTACTTCGTGCTGCCGCTCACGCCGACGATCCACCTGTACGCGGTCGACC
>JALYWZ010000734.1:2765-3356 GCA_030852505.1 Myxococcota bacterium
CGACCGCCAGCTCAAAACCATCGACTCGACCCAGCGCCGCTTTCACGTGGACTGGTACCGACACAACCCGCAAGCGGCGTGGGTGGTCTTGCCCGATCCGCTGTATCGCTTCGGCGGCGCGAGCCCGACCGGCGCCGCCATGGTGCAGGGGCTCGGGCTGGATTTCGCCTCACGCCCGCACTTTTTGCTTTCCGGAGACGTCCATCACTACGAGCGGCTCGCCGACGACGGCCTGTTGCACGTGATCGCGGGCGGCGGCGGCGCTTTCTTGCACCCCGCGCCGATGTTCGAAGGGCGGCTGCGTGCCGACGTGCGCTGGCCCAACGCGCGGCAGAGCCGCGCCCTGTTGCGCGGCGTGCCATGGAAGATCGCTCGCGGACGCTCCGGCTTCTTGCCGCACTGGGCGCTGGCGGCCGTGTTTGCGCCGGCCTGGGCCGTGAGCAGCATGGGCAATCCGCGCCTCTTGGCCGTCATGCCGTTCCTGATCACACTGGTGGTCGGCACGGTGTTCCTGCTGATCGGCGGGATCCGCCGGCGGCCGCGCGCGGTGGCGATGCTCGCGTATCCGATGGCGGCGGTCACCGCCGCGAT
>JALYWZ010000735.1 GCA_030852505.1 Myxococcota bacterium
GGCCGACGTGGCCTGCAGCGACGCGCCGATCGCCGTACCCACGGCCGCAACCTTCAGCGTGCGCCGGAGGGCCGCGGAAGACGGCTTTTCCTCCGCGCCCGCGCGGAGCAGCTTGGCCGTGAAGTCGCTCGGCGGACGCTGCAGCAACCGTTCGGGATCCCTCATCGCTTGGCTCCCTGAAATCGCATGCGGCTCTCGATGCGGCTCACACGCTTCTCGAAATCCTCGCGCGCGCGCCGGAGCCTCGACGCGGCCGTTCCGCGCGGCACACCGAGCAGCTCGGCGATCTCGCTCGAAGTGAGCTCTTCGAACTCGAACAGCACGAACACCGTGCGCAGCTCCTCCGGCATCGAATCCAGGATTTCGTCGAGCAGCTGCCGCGCCTTCTGACGATCGAGCAGCTCGTCGCCCGAGGGGTGTTCGCTCTCGACGATCTCGGCGTCCGTCTCGAACCGCCCGTGCTGGCGCGCGCGCGCGGACCGCCATTTGGCGGCGCCGTTCAACGCACAGCCGTAGAGGAACGAGCGCTCGCTGCCCTTCTGGATCGCGCCGAAGCGGCGGCAGGCGATCGTGAACACCTGCTGAGCCGCGTCGTCGGCGTCGCTCTCGGGTAGCCCCAGGCGGCGCAAGAGCCGCCAGACGAACTCGAAGTTCGCCCGGACCAGGGCGTCGAGCTCCTCGGCGTTTCCAGACGCTTCGGACTCGGCCAGGCTCAGCGCCAGCTCAGACACGGCACTAGTCATCCCGTCACCCAGAGCGATCGATCACAAGAAAGGTACCCCGACCCCGATGCGGCCAGCTGCCCCGACATCCGGGGCCTCGAACACCGCTTCCTGCGGGTTTTGAAAGACGAACTCGTTGCGGGAGATGGGGATCCCGAGCTCGGCCTGAGCCTCGATCACGAGCGGGCCGAGCCCCGAGCGGGCCCGGGCCAAGAGCACGGCCGCGCCCCAGAACACCGTCTGTTCGCTGGCTTCGCGGAGCGCGGAGCTTTCCTGTCCCGCGCCCGCTAGCGCGCCGAGTTCTGCGGCACCGCAAGCTTCAGCCGACAAGCGCGCGACGAGCCGGGCACCGAGCAGACAACCCTCGAGACGCCCGCCATAGAACCTGAGGTCTGCCCGGCGATCGCCGATCTCTGCCGTGGCAGAGCCCATCGCGGCGGAGGCCCGAACCGACCAGCTGGCGGATGTCGGACCCAGCCGCACGAATGCATCGACACCCAGCATGCTAGTCGGTGCGAGCCAGCCCGAGAGCCATCCGCCGGCGCCGGCTTCCGCCGAGAGCGCGCGGCGCGGGCGCTCTCCGTCCGTCGCTTCGACACCCTGGTCTCTGGGGACGTCTCCCGGGTCGTCTTTGGGGGGGAGCTCCGACTTCGGGACGACGCGCGGGCGGCTCTTCGGTGGTGGCTTGAGCGGGATCAACTTCTTGGAGCGCGTCTCGGCCTCGGCCTTTGCCGGCGTCTGGGCCGCGCTCTGCTCCCCTGGCTTCGGCTGTTCGGGCTCGCCGGGGGCCGGCTGCTCCGGCTTCACTTCGCCTGCGGCTTCGGCCTTGGCTTGCTCGTGGGCGCCGAACGCCAGCGCCGTGATCAGCGCCACGCCGGACACGAGCTCTTCGCACGTGCGGCCCTGAACCGCCCGCTCGACGCGCGCGCCGTCCCCTCCCTCGAGCTCGACGCGCGCGCGTTGCTTGCGGGGCTCGACGAGCACGCGCACCACCAGCTGTTCCAGCGATTTCGGATCGATCGACTCGCTGAGCAGCCGCTCACGCACTTGCCGTTCGAATTCGGCGCGATCGGGGCAGCCGGGCGGGGCCGCGTATTCGATGCGAGCCCCGATTTCTGCGTGCGCGTCACGAGGCGCTAGCAGCCAGCAAGCGGCGACGACTGCGGCGAGGACCCGGTGCATCGGCGGGCCGCATCATGGCACGAAAAGCTCAGAGCCCAAGCCTCCGGCGCAGGGTGAAGGCCGCGTCGCTGATCCAGAACCGCAGCAGATCTTCGGTGAGCTCTGTGCCCTCGGCCAGCGCCTCCCCTTCGATTCCCGCCAGATCGCCTTCGAGGCGGCGAACGAGGCCGATGCTCGACGGCAGATCGTCGGCGACGATCAGAGCGGCCCGCGCCGCCGTCAGGCGGGCCTCGGTGGTCCAGGTCACGGGGTTCAGGCGCGGGGCGTCGGCGTAGGCCCGTGCTGCGTCTTCGATCGGGCCGCGGCCGATCCACGGCAACGACTTGGCGACGCGCCGGGTCAGGGACGCGAGGTACTCCTCGTCGAGCTTACCCGAAGCGAACGACGGTTCGACGAGCCGCGCGGCCGCGGCGAGCAACAGCTCGATACCCGCCGGCGCGAGCCGATCGACGACGGCGATCCCGCGCGCGACGTTGGCCATCGCACGCGCGATCAAGAATGCTTGCTCCGGCTCGCTGAGACCGGCCACGTGCGACGGGACCAGGATGCTCACCGGATCGGTGAGCTCGACCTCGACCAGACCCTGGTGCGCGCCGTGGACGTAGAGCTCGTAGGCGTGGACGCCGAACGCGTGCGCCGCTCGCTCGGTGACCTGGCGCAGCGGATGCGACGAGCGATTGCTCACCCGGTCGCGACTCGACACGTTCCAGCGATCGAGCTCGGGCGGGTTCACCTTGCCGACGATGTCGCGGAGCGCCGAAAGCAGCCGCAGCGTCGGATCTTCACCGCGGCGCGGCGTGATCTGCGCGATCTCGTTGGGCCCGATGCTGCCGGCGGCGACCGCGAGCGGGCGAACCGGGCGCAGGCTCCAGGCTGTACGCTCGACATCGTTGGCATAACCGAGCGCCACCAGCGGACCGAGCGCGAGCGTCGCCTCCGTCGGCCGTTCGAGGCCCCGATAGGCCTCCACGAGCTGGCGGTAGCTCTTCGCCTGGTGCACGTCCTCCGCGAGCAAGCGCATGAGCTCGTTGATGGCGCGCTGGTGCTGCCCAGCCGCGAGCAGGCGCTCGGCGAGCTCGGCGCGCAGCGGCAGGTGTTCGCTGTGCAGGGCCAGGCCGCGCTCCAGCACGTGCACGGCTTCGGCATGATCGCGCAGCGGCCCTGCCAGCGTGCGTGACAGCTCGGCATAGGCTTCGGGAGAAGCCGGCGCGACCGACTCGATGTGGCGCTTCAGAGCGTTCGCGTAACGCGCGAATGACGGGCCGTCGTTCGGCTTCGATGCTTCGACCAGCTCGCGCAGCTCGCGCGCCGCGGGGCCGGAAACGCCCGAAAGCACCACCGCCTGCTCGTAGGCGTGCGCAGAGGCCTCGGGCTGTTTGCGCTGGCGCTCCACGCGGGCGAGCAAGCACAGCGCGCGGACGCGCGACTCCGGATCGGGGCTGACCCGAACC
>JALYWZ010000153.1 GCA_030852505.1 Myxococcota bacterium
GTTCGGGCTCGCGGGGCTGCCGCCATTTGCGCTCGGCGTGCCACCGTTTGCGCTCGACGCGCCGCCCGTCACCGTGGGCGGCATCTCCTGGTTCGGCGAGGATTCGTCGGAGCTGCACGCCGCAAGGAACAGAGCCAGCCAGATACCGGTGATGGATTGTCGTCGTGTGTTCATCCGCATTTCCTCGTCGCCAGACTCGGTGGTTTAGTTCACGAAGCGAGTCGGGACCAGGCGCGGGCCCCGGTAAACGGCGACGGCACGCGCTGATTCTGGCGACACGCGAGATTTGAAGCGGCTAAGCGCGACTCGCGTTTCGCTTGCGCCGCTGTTCTCTCATTTGTTGCGTCGCGAACGACCTGCAAAGTCCGGCATGCGGAAGCGCTTGCGGTATGCGCCCGGGGCGAGGCCCGTCGTGCGCTTGAACAAACGCCTGAAAAATGCGGCATCTTCGTAGCCCACCTGCCAGCTGATCTGATCGACGGAAGCGTCGGTTCGTTCGAGGCGGTGCTTCGCGTCTTCGATCCGCAAGCGTTGCACGTAAGCGATCGGCGTGAGCCCGGTCGCGCTCGCGAAGCGGCGCTTGAAGGTGCGCTCGGCGAGCGACGAGCGGCGCATCGTCTCTTCGACGGGGTTCGCGATCGCGAAGTGCTCGCGAAGCCAGCGCTGCGCGCTCGCGATGTCGGCGTCGCCGTGATCGGTCTTGCCCTCGAACACCAGGTACGGAGTGAGCCCGTCCTGATGCCACTGCAGCGCCATCGAGCGTGCCACGTCGTGAGCGTGCGTCGCGCCCGCGTAGCGCGCGATCAGGTAAAGGACCAAATCGTGCCAGGTCGTCGAGGCGCCCGAGCTCACGAGCTCTTCACGCGCACCCGAAACCATCAACACGCGCTCGGGGTGGATGCGCACGTCCGGGAACGTCGCGGCGAACGCGCTCGCGTAAGCGAAGTGCAGCGTCGCGTCCTTGTGATCGAAGAGGCCAGTCTCGGCCAACAGAAAGATGCCAGAGCAAGCCGAGCACAACACCGCACCGCGCTCGTGCGCCCGTGTGATGAAGGAGCGGAGCCGCGGAAACCGCCCGGTCTTCCAGCCTGCCGCCCCGAGCACCACCGACGGGACGATCACGAGCTCAGGAGTGTCGAGCTCGTCGATGCCGTTCTCGACGTCGACGCTGACGCCGCTCGCGATCGAGAGCCGCCCCGGCTGCTCGCTGACGATCCGCGTACGGAACGGGCCAGCGTCCGGGACCCCCGCGCTCTGCATCAGCGACAGCGCGTTCAGTGCATCGAGCACGCCGAACAACGTCGAGGCGGCCGAATCCGGGAGCGCCACGAGGCTCACTCGAATAGGGCTCGAGACGGTCCGGGGCTCCTCCATGCGGATGCGCTGATATGGCACGAATGGCAGGAATGAACCGATTTCGGGCGATCCCGCCTCTGCCGCCGGGGCGCGCCACGCCGCAAGTATCGGCGACCGAGACCCGCTGCGGGCCTCGCTCGAAAGGCGGCTATCCATGAATTCTGCGGCGATCGACCAGGACAGACTCCACTCCTTCATCCAGCGCGCGGTCATCGACCTCTCGGCCGGCTACGGCGGGGTGATGGTCAGCATCGGGGGCAAACTGGGCCTCTACAAGGCGCTCGCGGGCGCCGGTCCGCTCAGCGCGCGCGAGCTCTCCACGCGCACGCGCTGCGCCGAGCGCTACGTGCGCGAGTGGCTGAACTCCCAGGCCACGAGCGGGTATCTCACGTACCACGCCGTCAGCGACACGTACGAGCTGGCGCCCGAGCACGCGCTCGTGCTCGCGGACGAGAACAGCCCGCTCTACGTGCCGCACGCGTGGCACACGCCGGCGTCGATGTGGCTCGACGAGGACAAGACGCTCGAGGCCTTCAAGACCGGGAAGGGCGTGGCCTGGGGCGATCACAGCGGGCGGCTGTTTTGCGGTGTGGCCGCTTTCTACCGCAATGCCTATCGCGCGGCGCTGGTGCCGGAGTGGCTGCCCGCGCTGGACGGCGTGGTCGAGGGACTGAACGACGGCATCGAGGTGGCCGACGTCGGCTGCGGACACGGGCACTCGAGCGTGCTGATCGCGGAGGCGTTCCCGAAATCGCGCGTCCGCGGGTTCGACGTCCACGCGGCGTCGATCGACACCGCTCGGGGCGTCGCGGCGGAGGCCGGGCTCGGCGAGCGGGTGCGCTTCGACGTCGCTGGCGCGGCCAATTACCCGGGCCAGTACGGGCTGATCTGTTTCTTCGATTGCCTGCACGATCTCGGTGATCCGATCGCCGCGGCGAGCCACGCGCTCGAGCGCCTGGCCCCGGGCGGCAGCGTGATGCTGGTCGAGCCGTTCGCCGCCGACCGCGTCGAGGACAACCTCTCGCCGGTCGCGAGCATGTACTACGCAGCCTCCACGGCGATCTGCTGCGCGCACGCGATCTCGGAGGGCGGCGCGCTCGTGCTCGGCGCTCAGGCGGGCGAGGCGCGGCTCGGCGAAGTGTTCCGCAAGGCCGGGTTCACCTCGTTCCAGCGCGTGGCCCAGACGCCGTTCAACCTGGTGTTTCAGGCGCGTCGCTAGCTGCGCCAAAGCTCGCAGCCCCGCCGCGTCATCGGCGAGCTATCCTTTCGGGAGCGTGAGGTACTCCCGGGCGATCCGCGGGCTCTTGGCAGCGTCGGCTCTGTCGGCGATCCTGGCGAGCGCAGAGCCACCTGCCTGGAGCAAGCCGCAGGCGCCCTCGAAAGCGGGCACTCCGAAGGCGCTCGATTACGCCGAGGCACAGCGCTTCGTGCTCGGCCTCGTCAATCGCGATCGCAAGGCCGCCGGGCTCGGCCCGGTCGTGCTCGACGAGGCCGCGTCGAAAGCAGGGGTCCGGCACGCGCGCGACATGGCCGCGAACGGCTTCACGGGTCACGTCGGCAGCGACGGCTCCGTTCCCGAGCAGCGCTACACCGAGAGCGGAGGCAGCGACTTCGTCCAGGAGAACGCCGCGTGCCTGTTCGACCTGGTCGTGCGCAAGCTCGACCCGAAGCCGAGCTTCGACGCGGCCAAGCTCGCCGCGCTCCACGAGATGTTCATGGCCGAGAAGCCGCCGAACGACGGCCACCGCCGCAACGTCTTGAACCCGCTCCACAATCGTCTCGGCGTCGGGGTTGCTCAACCGCTCGGCGTGCCGCAGCCCTGCCTCGCGCAGGAGTTCGTCGACGATTACGGCGAGTACGACGCGCTGCGGGCAAGCGCATCGGGCAAGCTCCGCGTGGCCGGCACGGTATCGACGTCGCTCGGCTTCGGAGGGGTCGGCATCGGCCGCATGCCCGCGCGTCGCGCACCCCCGCGGGACCGCCTGAACGGCAAGGTGTACAAGATCCCCGCGCCCGACACGCTCTACTTCCCCGCGGGGTTCAAGACGCCGAAGCCCGTGACAGTGGACGGCCCGCGCTTCGACATCGAGCTGGAGCTCGGCAAAAAGCCGCAACCCGGCAACTACGCGGTCACGATCTGGGCGAAGCAGCCGGGCTCGACGAAGCTATTCATGATCAGCCTGCGCACCCTGACCGTGCGCTGATCAGTTTTCTCGCCTTCCTGCTGAAAGTCTTGGAGATGGCGCGACTGGTCGCGCTCCCCGAGCTCGATCCAACCCGGCACGATGGGTTGCTACGACTGCCACACGCATCAGTAGTGCGGCGGCGGCTCGTTCGGCATCTCGCGCGCGCCAAGCTCGCTGCGCAACGCGCGCTCGGTGACGTCGAGCCGCGCCTTCAGCTCGTCCACCCGACGGTGGAGCTGCACGACCACGTCGTTGAGCTCGGAGATGGTCTTGTCTTGATAGGCGACCTTCTCCTCGAGCTTGAGGAAGCGCGCTTCGGCCGTGGTGATCTCCGACATGGCGGGAGTGTAACGCCTTCCTAGTCGGCGGCGAGGCCTTGCTGCCCGAGCCAGGCCCTAGCCCCTTCGAGCTCTGCCACGTAACCGCATGGGTCATAGTGCCCGCCCCGGTACTTCTCCACCAGGCGCACGTTGCCCTGGCTCCGTTCGAGCGGGTGAATGCTGGCGCGTACGCCGGCGATCGGGAAGACCTCGTCGCGCGTGCCATGAATGGCGTATACCGGGAGCGGAGTCTCGCCCGCGATCGTGTCGTTGGCCGCGATCGGGATCGCCGCCGAAAAATACTCGGGATAGAGCCGCGCGAAGTACCAGGCGCCAATCCCGCCGTTGCTGTAGCCGACGACGACGTGCCGCCGTCCAACGCTCGGGAAGCGCCGAAAGGCCGCCTCGCGGAGCCCGATCACGAACCGGGTCACCGACTCTTCCCACCACTCCCCGTCTGCGCTGCGCGGCGCGATCACCAGCGGGTCGAGCGCGCCGAGCGCCGGAACGACGAGACAGCGCAGCAGCCCGCGCGTGACGTCCTCCGAACCGAAGCGCTTGCCGCGCTGGCGCGCCACGGCTCCGTGCAGAAACGTGACGAGCAATTTCGGCACGCCGCTTTCGGGCAGCCACACCTCGACGCTACGCGCTGGGCTCCCGGGGACGGCCAGGCGATATTCCGCCGCGCCCGGTTGGTCTCGAACCGGGCTCAGGTCGACCTGCGCGGGAGCCGCACCGCTCTCGGCGTGGAACCACGGCGACCGAGCGGGTGCGCAGCCTGCGCACGCCACCGAAAACCAAACCGAGAGCGCTCCCGCCCGTAGCTTGCTCGCCATCGGGCGCCACTATGCCAAAGCTTCGCGTCATTCGCGAACGCTGGCGGAGCAACACTGGGGCGGAGCCCGGCTCGAACAGGTCTCGCTCCCGCGCACCGTCCAAACTCGGCGCGTGCAACGACCGCACGCCGACAGGGACATTCCGAGCTCGCCCTCGGGGCGTTCGTCGGACTCGGTTGCTTCACCGCCGCAACAACCGGCGTCGAAGCACTCCCGGCATTCGCAGAGCCGCGCCTCGAGGCTCTGTCCGGGGCGATAGAGCTCCCGTCGCGGCGCCCGTTCCTCGGACCCGAGACTCGAGCTCGCGCAGCTGACGATCACCGTCAAGCCAAGCGCGGCCAGCGGACCGGTCATGCGCTGTCGCAGAATCGGCACCGCCGGTAGACGCAGAAAGGTGGCGCGACCTTGGCTCAGCTCTCCAAGACTTTCGCCGTGCCCGAGTCCAAGCGTCCGGAAAGAGGACACCCATGAAACGAATCAGCTCCTGGATGACGGCGATGACCCTGGTCGGGCTCTCGAGCGTGGCCCACGCGCAGCCGGGCGCGGAGCCCCACGTCGAAGGCAGCGGTGCCAGCTACTCCGTGCAGTTCCTGGACGACCCGCTGAACGCGCTCGGCCAGGACGGCGTGATCCCGACCATCCGCGTGCGCCCCACGCCGCTCAGAACCACGCTGATCCGGCCACGCACCTCGTTCGTGACCGAGCTCTTGAAGAGCGAAGCTGCGTTCTAGAACGATACGGCTAGCGCAAGACAGCCGTCCTCGCGGGGTGAAGTCCTCGTTTCGCGACGGCGCAGGCACTTCGGCCGGAATCATCCGCTCTGGTCGAGCACCGCCCGGACCTTGCCGAGCAAGCTCTCGACCGAATACGGCTTCTGCAGGAACGCGACGTTCTCACCGCCGACGCCGTGATTGACGATCGTGTTCTCGGTGTAGCCCGACGTGTAAAGGACACGAAGGTTCGGCAGCTTCTCGCACAGCCGCTCCGCCAGCTCCGGCCCGCTCATTTGCGGCATCACCACGTCCGTGAGCAGCAGTTGAATCGGACCCGGATGACGCTCGGCGAGCGCCAATGCCTCTTTGCCGCCCGCGGCCTCGAGCACCCGGTAGCCGCGCTGCGCGAGGATGCGGACGCCCATCCCGCGCACGCGGGGATCGTCTTCGACGAACAGCACGGTCTCGCGTCCGCCGGGTTTGGCAGACTCGGTCGGGGCGGCGACCGGCGCTTCCCCTTCGAGCGTGCGCGGGATCAGGATCTTGAACGTCGTCCCCTGCCCGACCTCGCTGTAGAGCAAAATTTGACCGCCGATCTGGCGGATGGTGCCGTAACAAGTGGCGAGCCCGAGCCCCGTTCCGGCCCCAGCGCGCTTGGTCGTGAAGAACGGCTCGAACAAGTGCTCGTGCAGCTCACGCGGAATCCCGATACCCGTGTCGCTCACGGCGAGCATCGCGTAGTCACCGGCTTGCACGTTGGCGTGGCTGTCGACGTAAGCGTGGTCCACGCTGAAGTTCGCGGTTTCGAGCGTGAGCCGCCCGCCGCCCGGCATGGCATCCCGCGCGTTGATCGCGAGGTTCACGAGTACTTGCTCGAGCTGGGAGCGGTCCGCCCTCACGGGGTACAGGTCCGGAGCCAGGCGCGTCGTGAGCTCGATGTGTTCACCGATCAGCCGCCGCAACAGCTGGTCCATTTGTCGCGTGAGCTCGTTGAGGTCGAGCCGGACCGGCGCTATCACCTGGCGCCGCGCGAAGGCGAGCAGCTGGCTCGTGAGCTTGGCCGCGCGCTGCGCAGCCTCCTTGACTTGCTCGATGTCGGCGCGAGCGGGGTGGTCTGCGGGCAGCTGCTCGAGCGCGAACTGGGTGCCGGAGAACATCACGGTGAGCAAATTGTTGAAATCGTGCGCGACCCCTCCCGCCAGGCGCCCCACGCTCTCCATCTTCCGCGATTGCAGCAGCTGCTCTTCCAGCTGGCGCTGCGAGGTGATGTCCGATGCCAGCCCGACCAGCCGCACCACGCGCCCCTCCCCGTCGAACACCGGAGAAGCGCGGCTACGCAGCCAGCGCACGCGCCCGTCGGGGCGCACGATGCGGTAGGTCTCGTCGTAGGTTCCGCTTCGTTGCTTGGGCAGCCGTGCGGCGACCCGCGCGCGATCCTCCGGATGAACGCTGGACAGGAAGTTTTCGACGCTCCCCATCACGTCTTCCGGACGTCGCCCGAAGATCCGCTCGAACGCGGGGCTCGCGTAGATGACCTGCTGCGTCTCGGCGTCGCGCAGCCAGACCACGTCCGCCAGGTGTTCCGCGATCTGCTGGAATTGCTGGGTTATCTGCGCGCGCGCAGCCTCGGAGAATCGCTCGTCGGTCACGTCCGTCATCACGCCCACCAGGCGAATCGCCTGCCCGTTCGCGTCGCGCTCGACGCGGCCGTGATCGCGGACCTGTCGCACGGCCCCGTCGATGCGCACGATTCGGTATTCGTCGAGCCACGAGGGTTCCTGCGAGGCGACGGTGGCAAGGTACCCGGCCAAGACTCTCTCGCGCTCGTCGGGGTGAATGCGAGCGGCCCAGCCGTCGAACGTGGGCTTCGTCCCGGCAGGATACCCGAGGATTTCGCCGCAACGCTCGTTCCACCACACCGCGCCGTCGCCGACGATCCATTCCCAGACGCCGTCGCGCGTCGCCTCGAGCGCGAGGTCGAACCGCTTCAAGCGGTGTTCGTCCTCCGAGCTCCGCTCGGCGAGTGCCACGACGGCCCGGGGAGACTCCGAGTCTGCGAGTGGCAACACCAGGGCTTCGACGCGCCCACTCCCGCCGTTGCCGTTCGGCAGATCCACGCCGACACGCACGCGACGGCGGCTGTCGAGCGCAGCTCGCAAATGGGGCTCGAGTGCGGCCGAGAGCGCTGGCTCGGGCTCTTGACCGATGAGCTCCGTTGCGGAGGTGACGAGCCACAGCTGCAGGCCGTCTCTCGCGCCCGGATCATCACCAACGGTCACGCGCAACTTCTGCGCTCGGCTTCCGGCAGCGTCAAGCCAATGCGCCAAAACCACGATCGCAATCGAAATTGCCAATCGCTCGCGCGTCGACAATCTCGACACTCGATATTTCACCCAGTGCCGGCAACCCTCCCGCTCGAGTCGAGCGCTCGGGCTTGTGTACACAACTCACACAATTTGTTTGAACAATCGTGGGCCGGCGTTCCCGGACTTCGAGTTCCCACGGGTAAAGGCCGGCATTCACGCCACGCGTCGTCGCTGGATCAGATCTTGCTCGGCAAGCGGGCCGATGGGCCAGAAGAACGACGTGGACGACTTGGGTGAGTGGTTTTGGTCGCGGGGGGTGTCCTGCTTGATCCGTGCGCTTTCGTTGCACGGGTTGAGCGGCTCCTGGTCTTTGCTCGGCGACGACGGGACGGCGCCGGGCGACGCTGTCGATCGAGGGGGAAGCGCTGGTGATCCGGACCTGGCGAACGATTCGATGTCCACGCTGTTCGCAAACGCTGACGACGACGCCTACGAGCCGACGCCGGTCGTGATACCCGTGCGCGGGGCGCTCACAGCGCTGAATCAAGTGGCGTGGTGAGGCGCGCTCAGGGGTTGCAAAGGCCCCGGAGCGACAGCGAATCCAGCCAGAAGTGCGTGACGTTCTCTCGGTCCGTGCGCGAGTACGCCTTGAAAATCACGGTTTGATCGCGCATCCCCCGGATGTCCATGGGGTCGGGGAGGCTGGGCTCGAGCTCGATCCAACCGTTCGTGGCGTCTCGGTTGTCGCGCTCGATGAACTGCCAGACCAGCGAATCCTCGTCGTCCAGGGTGCGCAGCTCGACATATAGGCTGTCGAACATCCCGTCCTCGAGCTCGTCCGTCTCGATCCGGGCGACGGCGCTGAACTGGAGCTCTGCGAGCTTCGGCGAAAGCGTGACGATTTGAGAGACCTCGACCTCGTGAGTAGCGATCGAGTCCGGCACGCCGCCGAGCCACAGCAGGTGGTCGTCGGACTGGGGCGAGACACCGCGTGCGACGAGCGCATCCTCGCTCCCTACCGCGATGATCGGGTGCAGGTTGT
>JALYWZ010000736.1 GCA_030852505.1 Myxococcota bacterium
GTCACGAGCAGCGCGCCGCCCTGCAACGTCGAGACCTCGGCGGAGAAGCGCTGAGACAGCTCGTGCAGCGTGTCTTCTCGAGTGAGCTCCGGGAGCTTCTGCGGATCCTCCGCCTTGCCGAGCAGCACGCTCACCAGGCGCTGCTCCGAGCGCCCGCGCACGATCTGCGAGCGGCCCGCGGCCGCGACCGTCTCGGCCGGCTCGATGTCGATGCAGAGCAGCTCGCCCAGCACCGCGCCCGCGTTCGCCGGCCGATCGTCGCGCTTCTTCGCGAGCATCCGCGCCACGAGGCGATCGACGCGCGCATCCACCGAAGGCTGGATTTCACTGGGGCGGAGCGGCTCTTCGCGCAGCACCTTGGCCAGCACGGCGACCTGATCCGCGCTCGCGAACGGCGCGCGCCCGGTCACGCACTCGTAGAGCACGCAGCCCAGCGCGAACACGTCGGCGCGGGCATCGACGTCGCTCTGCCCCATGGCTTGCTCGGGCGCCATGTAACCGACGGTGCCGAGCAGCGTGCCGCTGGTGGTGAGCGAAGGCAGCGACACGGCGACGCGAGCGATCCCGAAGTCGAGGATCTTGACGGAGCGCGGATCGCTGCTCGTCAGGAACAGATTGGCGGGCTTGATGTCGCGGTGCACGATGCCGCGCGCGTGCGCGACCTCGAGCGCCTGGCAGACGAAGCGCACCAACATCAAGCTCTCGTCAACGCTCAGCGGCTGTCGCCGCAAGCGCTCGGACAAGTCTTCCCCTTCGAGCCACTCCATCACGAGGAACAGCGTGCCTTCGTCGGTCGTCCCGTTTCCCAGGTGGCGCACGATGCCGGGGTGCGAGAGGTCGGCGAGGATCCGCGTCTCCCGCGAGAAGCGCGCGCGCAGCGACGGCCCGAGCGAGCCCACGATCTTGATCGCCACGTCCTTTCCGCTGCTCTCGTCGATGCCGCGGTAGATGGCGCCCATCCCGCCACGTCGCGAGAGGTGCTGGACGCGGAAGCGCTCGCACAGGAGCTGCCCCTCGGCGAGCGTCGACCGCAGATCCTGGTCGAGCTCGTCGCTCGCGTCGGCACCGCGCACGAACGAGTCGGCGGTGTCCGGCTGCGCGCGCGCGGGCGGATCGGAGTGAGCGTTCATCCGGGTGCATAAAGGTAGTCCCGAGGCCAGCTCACGGACCGGAGCCTCTGACCGCGAAGTGGGCAATGCTCGAATTAGGCCCCAAGGCCGATTTTTCCCGCCACCCAAGCCACGGACGGCGCTCCACTCACGCTGTACGCACCCCCCGGCTACTGGTAAGCCTCGGGCTGGGCGATGCCGAGGAGCCAAGAGTGGTAGAAGAAGCACTCGGAGCCGAGCTCGAGAAACTCTACGAGCTCGACGAGCTGAAGACGTTGTCGTCGGGCCTTTTGGGGCTCGACCCGGACGAGCTCGGAGGGACGACCGCCAAGGGTTCGTTCGCCCGCGCCCTGGCGCGGCGCTGCCTCGAGATCGACGCAGTGCCGGCGCTCCTGGACGTCGTGCGCGCGTCGCGGCGCATGCTGTCGGTCGAGCTCGTGAGCAAGCTCTCGAACGGCGCGCTCGACGAACACACGCTGCCGAGCGAAGGCGCCGATTTCGGCGAGCTCTTGATCGTGCGCGAGCTCGGCCGCAGCAGCACGGGCGGCGTGTACCGGGCGCGTATGGCGGGACAGGACCTGCGCGTGCGGGTGATCGCGCCGCGCGTGCAGCAGAAAAGCGAGGTCCAGCGTTACTTCGCGGCCATGCGCCTCTCGGAGCGCGTGAAGCACGAAGGCCTGGCAACGAATGTCGTGGCCGGTCGACTCGGATCCGAAGGCAAGCTGATCGGCGTCTCGCACGACTTCGTCGAGGGCAAGACGCTCGGGCAGCTCGTCCGCGAGCGCGGCGGCCGCCACCTGAACGACCTCTTGCCGCTGCTCTGGGGCATCGTCGAGGTGCTGTCCGCGCTGCACGGAGCCGGGCTCTGCCACGGCGCGCTGCACGCGGAAAACGTGCTGGTTCTCGACGAGTCCGGCTCCAAGCTCAAGGTCCTGCTCCAGGACGTCGGCGCGCAGCATCTGCGTTCGTCTCTCGTGCGTCTCGGCTCGGGAAAGCCGCCGAGCTGGATGACCACCGCGCCCCCGGAGCTGTTCCGCGGGCAGGAGCTCGACGCGCGCAGCGACGTGTACGCGCTCGGAGCGCTGGTCTACGAGCTGATGAGCGGACGCGGGCCGTTCGTGGCGGACGCGGCGATGGACGTCGCGCTCGGACACCTGTCGGCCGAGCCCGAGCCGCTGAGCTTCGTGGCCGCCGGCAATGGCGCGAACCCGCAGGTCGAAAATTTCGTGCGCCTGCTGCTCGAGAAGCAGCCGTCCCGGCGCCCCAAGGACGCCGCCGAAGCCATGGAGGGCCTCGAGCGGTTGTGGCGCGTCTCGGCCCGACCCACGGCCGCGATCTCCGACGAGTCACTCGAGACCCGCTTCGACGAGCTGATCGAGAACTCGGGCGACGACGAGGCCGCCGCCGAGCTCGAGGCGCTGGTGGATCTCGGAGTCGAGCCGCTCAAGCTCGCCGACGGTTTCTTCCGGGTCGCGCGCGAGGTTCGCACCAAGAACGCGCCCGGCAGCGAGAAGACCGTGCGCAAGCTGGTGGTGCGCGCCGCCCGGCTCTACGAGAGCGGCGAGCGCCACGAGATGGCCGAGCAGCTCTACCAGGGGCTGATCCGGCTCGACGCGCGCGACATCGCCGCGGTCGAAGCCCTGAACCGCCTTCGGCGCAAGCTGGGCAAGTACGAGGAGCTCGTCGAGTCCCTGCTCGAGCGCACAGAGACCGCGGAGAACGCCCAGGAGCGCGCCGAGCACTACGCGGAGATCGGGCAGCTCTACAACGACGAGCTCGGCGACAAGGAGCAGGCGCTGGTCGCCTTCGCGCAAGCCTTCGGAGAGGACCCGAGCAACGATCGTTACGCCGACCAGATCCAGCGCCTCGCCGGGACGCGTTACCAGGCCTGGGAAGAGGTGCTCGTCCACTGCCTCGACGCGATGAAGGGCGAGCTCCCGAACGACGCCAAGGCCGAGCTCGCTTACCGCATGGGCCGCTGGTACGCCGAGAAGGTCGCGCGCTCCGATCTCGGCTTACCCTGGCTGAACCGCGCGCTCGAGCTCGAGCCGGCCCACGACAAGGCGCTCGTCGCGCTGGCGGACCTGTATCGCAAGGCGCAGCAGTGGCAGGAGCTGATGCAGATCCTGATCCGCCGCGCCGACGTGGCGCCGCCCAACGTCGCGCGGGACCTGCGCGTCGAGGCCGCGCAGATCCTCGCCGAGCGCCTGAACAACGAGGCGACCGCGCGCGAGCTGCTCGAGAC
>JALYWZ010000154.1 GCA_030852505.1 Myxococcota bacterium
GCGCTCGGCGCGGCCGGGCGCAGTGAGCTCGATCACGCCGAGGGCGCCGATCGATTGATACGCAAAGCAGCGGTTGGTGGCGAATGCGACCATCAGATTGCCGAGAGCCAGAGACTCGCTGACGATCAGCTGCGGATCGGGTCGCAAGCCCAGCACTTTCGCCAGGCGGGCCAGCATCGGGCCGTGCATGCCGCTCTCGTGCCCCTGCCCCATCTCGTCCCAATAGTTCCGCGCGAGCTCGAGCTTGGCGATCGCCGGCATCTTCACTTGTGTGAGCGCGACCAGATCGTCGAAGCCGGCCTCGCCCGCCACCTCTTGCTGCAGGAACCAGCGCATCGCCTCGAGCGGTGCGGATCCGGCGAGCCACGGGAAAAGCGGATCCCCCTGACCCGGCCCGTCCTGCAGGAGCCGCTCGAACCACGCGACGAAGGCGTCCGGATCACGAGGCACGATGGCCGCCGTCGCGGCAACTCCGCGGCGTTCTCGCTCCACGAACTGCCGCTCGAGCCGGAGCAGCTCGAGCTCGGACGTCAGCTGTTCGCGCCAATCGCTCGCGGGCAGCGACGGCGACAGCCGTAACCCATTCCACGCCGTGAGCCGCCGCTGGAGCCAGAGCTCGTCGTTGCGCGCCCGGATCCGGGCTCCTGCATGAATCTCGGGACCCAATTGCATGCGGGGCACCGTGCAATGCACATGCCACCAGCATGGCCGGCTGTTCACCGCTGTTTTATCGGCACGCGGGCCCCAGCATGTGGATCAACCTGGATCACGGTCGCGCTCGGGCAGCTATTTCGCCTCACTCCGTTTAGGTGCTCGAAGGATTCGTGCTACGCGGAGCGCCGTGCGTCGCCTGCTCATCGCGTTGTTGCTCCTGATCCCAATCGACGCCCGCGCGGATCGCCCCGGTGAATCCGTGCCGGTCTCGCCGGCAAATCGACAAGCCGTGGTCGTCCGTTCTTCGTCCTGGCGTGCTCAGAGCGGCACGCTCGAGCGCTACGCGAGGAACGCCGAGGGCAGCTGGATGCGGGTCGGCGACTCAATCCGCGTGATGCTCGGCCGGAGCGGTATGGCCTGGGGCCGCGGCCTGCACGTCCCGCTCCGGGAAGGGCCACGCAAGCGTGAGGGCGACGGAAAATCACCCGCAGGGGTGTTCTTGCTGGAGCGCGCGTTCGGCGCGTCGGCGGCCCTGCCGGGCGGCCCCAGCGACTTTCCGTACTTCCAGACGCGAGACAGCTCGTACTGCGTCGAGGACACGCGCTCGCGCTTCTACAACCAGATCATCGACTCGAACGAGGTGCCGAAGAGCTCTTGGCAGCGCTGGAGCCCGCTACGGCGCACGGACGGCCTGTTCGAGTGGGGCATCGTCGTCACCCAGAACTCGCCGGAGATCACCAAGGCGGCCGGCTCCTGCGTCTTCCTCCACATCTGGCGCGGCGACCACCGCCCGACCTCGGGCTGCACGGCCATGCCGCGCGACGCGCTCGAGAGCGTGCTCGGCTGGCTCGAGCGCAAGGCCAAGCCCGTGCTGGTGCAGCTACCGCAGCCGACCTACGACGAGCAGCGCGCGGAGTGGGCGCTGCCGTAGTCGAGGGCGCTCAGGGTGATGCGCCGGGCGTTGCCGGAGTCGTGAGCAGGGGATCCATCAGCGCGTCCACGTCGTACGAAAGCGCGATCGTGGCGAACAAGCCGCCGTCGCCGCTGCCGAGCAGGCGCGGTCCGATCCCGAGCTGCGAGACGGTATCGCCGATCTTGAAGCGCGCCGTGGGGACGACGCGCCATTCCCAGTCCCATTCCTCCGCGTCCGCGCTGCGAGCGACGAGGAACAAGGTGTCGAGCCCGACGCGCGACCAGGAATCTACCCCGGAGTCGCGGCCTCCGACGTTGGTCCCGATGCTGAGCCCGGCTCCGAACACGTGGATCTCGGACGGCTCGACAATCGCCTGGTAGAGCAGGTTCGTGTAGAGAAAGGGCGCGGGAGCGTAGACCAGCGCGCCGGCGTAGAGCTCGGGGCGCGTGTTCGGGTCGTCGCTGTTCTGATCGGTGAGCAGGCTGATCCCGGCGCGAAGCGCGAGCCGCTGCTCGTAGGCCGCGCGCCGGTTGCACACGTCGAACAAGTTCGTGCGCTTTTCGATGCGCTCCGACTCTTTCGTGTCCGTGCTGGCCGGCGGAAAGTAGTCGACCACGCGCGCGTAGCACTCGCGGTTGGGCTTCAGGCGTGGGTCGCT
The DNA here is from genome assembly GCA_030852505.1 of Myxococcota bacterium. GTDB lineage: Bacteria > Myxococcota_A > Polyangia > Polyangiales > Polyangiaceae > PMG-095. The sequence continues at coordinate 2,226 of JALYWZ010000154.1, forward strand.
CGAATCGAGCAAGCTCGTGCCGAGCACCAGGTTCAAGCGCTTCACTTCGGGCTCGCCCTCGGCCGTATCGGCTCCCTCCGTCGCACCGGTGACGGCCTTGGGTTCCGTGGCTTCGAGCGGCGCCGTGACGCGCAAGAACAGGTTTCGCACCGGAGGCGCGAGCTCCAGCCGCTTCCTCTGATCTTGCACGGCGATCGAAGCCAGATTCAGCGTCATCACGACGTTCGAGCCCGAGGTCTCCTTGCCTGCCCCGAGCGCGCTCATGATCGCCAGCACCACGGTATCCGGCGCGCCGGCGTGCTCGACCTCGGCGCTGGTCCCGGTGATCGCCGTGATGCTGGTCGAGGCTTTGCGGAGTAGGTCCGAGGCGTGCGCTCGGTCGGGCTCGAGCTGGGCCTCGGCGTCGGCCCGGATCGCGCGTTCGTTGGCTTCCGCAGAAGGCTTCTGGGCGTCGCGCAGCGCCCGCGCGACGTCCCGGCAGGCCGCCCTCCGCGGCTCGCTCTCGAGCATCTCCACGAAATCCTGCGGCGTCGCCGAATCGACGACGCTGTCGAAGGCTGCGAGCAGCGCATCGCTCGTGCCCCGGGTCGACTTCGAGCGCTCGAGCTGGGCTACGGCTCGAGCGAGTGCCTGCTTCGCGACCACGTTGCCCACCGCTTGCGCGTAGGCCGCCCTGGCCTTCGCGACGTCCTGCTCTGCCCACTCCAGATCGAAGGGCAACGGCTGCGACTGGCAAACCTGCTCGGTCAGGGCGAGCGCCGCCGCCGCGAGAGCCGGCGCACCGCTCGCGTCGCTCCAGCAGCGCTCGATGTTCGCCCGCTGTCGAACGTACACGGCCGCCTGACTGCACGAATACGCGCTCGCGCTCGTGGGCCCGAGCGTCACCTCGAGCTCACCCTCATCGTCGAAATCCGGATCGCCGGCCACGGGTGACGGCGGAGCTGGTATGGGAGCCGGCGCAGGAGCGGGAGGGGCGGCGGACGGCGGTGCGGGTTGCGCGAGGGCATTCGCAGAAACCAGCGTGAGCGCCGACGCCACGCGCGCTGTCGCGTGTCGTATTCGAATCAGCATCCGATCCCCCTCAAATCGACTTGAGGACGTACTCGTGCTTCATGCCGTCCTCGGGCTTCTGCCGGGCGACGACCAGCTCGTTGTTGCCGTCGGTGACGTCGACGATCGCGGTGACGCCGCCGTCGTTGCCGCCGAACGCGACCAGAAGCTTGACGGACTCTGGGGGGCGCTCGAGCGGGAACTTGTGAGTGACCTGATCGGCGAAGCAACGGACGAGGTGACCGTTCAAGAACACCGAAATCCCGTCGAGCTCGCCCCGGTCCTTGACCCACAGTTGGAGCTTCTTGCCGTCCGAGTAGTTCACTTCCATGTCGCTCCCCTTCTTCGAGCTGCCCGTCACCGTGCATGCGGTTCGGGCCGAATCAACGAAACTACGAGCGTCTTCGGACTACGGCAATAGTAAGAAAACGAAGGTCGCGGCTCGTTCTCAGAAATCAGCGTCAGGCCAGGGCGCGCAGACCACGGCGGATGACGTCCGTCTGCGAAAGGCTAAGTTTCTGCGCCAGGTGCTCGATCAGCCGCAGGTCTTCCGGGGTGAATCGGAAGGACTTGAGGAGCGCAGGCGCCTTGCCGGGCCGGCCGACGCGCAGGAGCCAGCGGTGGACGTCTGCTCCAGGAATCTCACGAAACGGTCCCGGGACCCGTCCGCGCCGGAGCTCCGCAACGACGCTCTCCAGATCCTCCGGAAGCTCAGAGGCCTTCTCGAACATGCCCGGGCGCTTCACCACCAGTGCGGGCAAGAGCTCCAGCAGTCGAGGCTCGAGCTCACCTGCCCACAGGACGTCGGCGATCGTGAGCCTGCCTCGAAACGGCTCGACCTTCTCGTTCACGAACAACAACCCGTCGTCCACGAAGCGTCCGAGGACGCGGAGAAACCGCGGGTCTTTTCGGCGCTGCCTGATTCGGGCCGCCCGCCGCTTCGCCCTTCGCTGGAGCTCTTCTTTCGAGATCACGTGAACTGCTCCAGATCGACATCGTACTTCTGCGCAAGCTCGATGAATCGGTCGCTGGGACCGATGGCGAGGTATTCCGTCAGCAGCTGCCGGTTTTTCCCGGGCGCCATCTTCGCCTTGGAGATCAAGATGGCTTCCACGTCCGCCAGCAAAAGTCGGACGAACTTGCCGCGGAAGATCTCCTCGTATCTGGTTTCCCTCGGCATCCACGCTTCGTGTGCCAAGGGATCCAGCTCACGCCCCTCTGCTGCGAGCAGCGCAGCGAAATGCTGACGCGCTGCATCTTCGAAGTCCGCACGCACGTCAACATCACGCGTCGCAGCGAGCTGGAGGGGAAGCCCCTTTTCCAACAACGCCGCCTGACCAAGCACCCGAATGGAGCAGGCGCTCGGACGCGGAAGGCCTTCCGCCTTCGCCTCGACTTCTCGGTCGATTAGCCATTCGTCGAGCAACCTGGCGACCTCGCGCAGCACTCGGTCAGGGTAGCCTCGTATGTACAAAATTCCATAAAATTGTACATACAGGACGACGCCCGGCCAGGCGTCCCACGCCGCGACCGGCTTCATCCGGTCAGGACTGAAGCCTCGCAGTGGTTCTGTAGCGACGAAGCAAAATTCACTTTTATGACTGGCGGAGCGCCGGTCGCGAGTCTCTTGGGGGTGAGCTCGCGTTGATAAAACCCGCACGTCTCAAAAAGCCGCTCGGCGCGGCCGCCGCACTGGCCAGCCTGTTGCTCGGGATGAGCTGTGCCGGTGAAACCGCGTCGGAACCGAACAATGCCGGTTCGGGAGGCAGCGCGCCGGCCGCGGGAGGCATGACCGCGCGGGGCGGAGCTCTGCCTACAGGCGGCGCCGTGACGAGCTGGGGAGGCGCGTTGCCGAGCGGAGGCGCACCGAGCAGCTTCGGCGGTACCGCGCCCTCAGGCGGTAAGGCCGCGGCTCCCGGCGGAGCGGCGGAGACGGGCGGTAGTGCGGGCGCTTCGGCCGAGCCGAGCGGTGGCAAATCGGCGGCCTCTCCGAGCGGCGGCTCAGCGGGAGCTGCGCCCGCCGGTGGCTCGGGAGGTGCGGTGACGACGCCGCCTCCACCGCCGCTCGACTGCGGCAAACAAGGCTGGGCCGTCGAGAACCACGGACCACCGAAGAACCGCGTCAACTATCTGATCCTGGGCGACGGCTACACGGAGGAGACGGTCGAGACCAAGCTCAAGAGCCACATCGAGACCATGCTCGAGCGGCGCTTCGAGCACGAGAGCGGCGAGCCGTACGGGCGCTACCGCAAGTTCGTGAACATCTGCGTGATCCAGGCGATCAGCCAGACCGACGGCATCGGCAATGGCCCGACCGCGTTCGACGGAGGCAACGGCGGGGATCGCCTGGCTGCCGTCAACGAGAACAAGGTCAACGAGTACATCAAAGCCAACGTGCCCGCTTCCTTCGAAGTGGATTGGAAGGCCGTCGTCCTGAACCAGGACAAGTGGGAGAACACCGGTAGCTATTTGATGCTGTGGTCCGGCGCACACGCGGACGCCGCGGGCGCCGCGCTCCACGAGGGCGGCCACGGCTTTCACCAGCTCGCCGACGAGTACGGCTCGCAGACGGGGTGCGGCAACCAGAAAGCCAGCTGTGGCGCCGCCGGAAAGGCCTATCAGGAGGTGAATACGGCCGGCAATTGCCAGACCACCGACGACAAGTGGGACCTGTGGCTCGGCGCGACCCAGAAGGGGATGAAGGTCCCGGATCGAGGCGCAACGGGCGTGCAGGGCACGTGGCTCGGAAGCCGCTACGTGGGCGAGGGCCAGTATCGACCTTCGTGCAACTCGATGATGAACAGCCTGTTCGGGACGAACGTGAACACCAGCTTCAACTCGGTGTCGCGTGAGCAAATCGTGTTCAGCATCTGGCGCGCGGTGGTGCCGATCGACTCGACTGATCCGCCCGAAGGTGCCGTGAGCGATCCCGGCACTCTCACCGTGCACGTGATCGATCCCGAGGTGATCAGCGTGGATTGGACGGTCGACGGGGCGACCACGATCGACGCCGGCGCGACGTTCTCCACGGCGTCGCTCGCTCCGGGAACGCACACCATCACCGCCAGGGCTTATGACAACGCGACCGAGGATCTGGTGCGCCTACGCACCGGCAAGTGTCCGACCTCGGTCACCGGGCGCTACTGCCACGGCACGGCGTGGACGCGCTCGACGCAGACGGTCACCTGGACCGTCACCAAGCCCTGACATGTCGAAGGGAAGAGCTTTTGTTGCCTGGGTCGCGGCCTCACTGCTTGTGCCCGTGGGGTGTGTCGCGTGGTGGCTCGTCTGCGACCAACCGGTACCGGAGCTGCCGCCACGAGTCGTTGCGAAAGCCGCCCTCACCTCGACAGCGAGCGGGGCGAAGGTGTCCCTCGCTCGCGAGCCGGAGCCTCGGGACGACGACACGCTGCCCGACGGGGTGCGCGTCGCGCCGGCGAACTCCGGACAGGCGCACCAGGTAGGCATGGTGCCGCATCCGCTCACGGAGCAGCACCGGCGTATTTTTCGAGAGAACGCGTTAATCGGCCAGCTCGATGGCGCCATGGATGCGAAAGATGCGCGCGGGCTGCACGCGCTCGTCGCAGAATACCGCGACGAATACCCGGAAGATGCGCACGTACTCCAAGAGGGTTACGAGCTGATCGCCCAATGCCTGGAAGGAAGCAGCGACGATCTCCGCGCGGCCGCGCAGCGTTTCTACGACGAGCGTCTGGATTCCGGTTTGCGCCGCTATATTCGCCGGCACTGTCTCGAGAGTTAGCGAAGTAAAAGAGCTTTTCTTGACGGATGTGGATCCCGATCGTCACTGCTACTCACCTAATAAGGCCACCATGCGACTCACTTGCCTGACTCTCTCTGCGTGCGTCGGCCTCGCGGCGCTCTCCGGCTGCACCGGGAGCATCGACGGGGGAGACCCCATGCGGGCGAGCGGCTCGGCTGCCTCTGCCGGAACGAGCTCTCCCCCGGCCGGCAATGGTGTCGGCGGCGCCGGGCCCGAGAGCCCTGGCGGCGGTGCCGCGAATCCCGGCGGGGGAACCACCTCACCCGGAGCCGGCGGCTCGGGAGCGCCGGTCGGCGGCACGACCGCGGGCGCTCCCCCCACGGCCTGTACCACCCCGCAGACCGCCACCTCGAAGCGCCTGGTGCGCCTGTCGTTCAACCAGATCGCGAGCTCGATCGGCGGGCTGTTCGACGCGATGCTGGGCAACAAGGTCGCGGCGGACAATCAGGTGGTCGACGCGGAGCACCGCACCTTCCCGCCCCTGCAGAACCCGCGCGAAGGCAACTCCGTCACGGATGTGACCTGGAAGACGATCGACGCCATGGCTCAGGCAGCCGGGCAATACGTGTTCGATAACTTCGGCACGGTCACGAGCTGCGGCGCGACGGCCACCGACGACTGCGCCCAGAAGTATCTGAACACGCTCGCGCAGAAGGCCTACCGCCGTCCGCTCACGGACGGCGAGAAGACACGCCTGACCGCACTCTACACTTCGCTGAAGAGTGAGTCCGGAGCGACCATCAACGAGGCCGTCCAGCACGTCGTGTACGCGATCGTCCAGGCGCCTCAGTTCGTGTACCGCACCGAGTTCGGAGCGGATGCTACCACGGCGGGGACGCTCAGCCCTTACGAGGTCGCGAGCACGCTCGCCTATTTCCTCACGGACACCCTGCCGGACGCGGAGCTGCTCGGCGCCGCCGCAGCGAATCAGCTCACCGATGCCGCCCAGCTCGGCGCCCACGTCGACCGGATCCTGAAGACACCGTCCGCGCAGAAGAACCTGCACGGAGCGATGATGTCGTACTTCGCGTATCCGGACCTCGAAAACATCGTGATCCAGGATCCCGAGTTCACGAATGGCATTCGCAACTCGATGTACCACGAGGGCGAGCTGTTCCTGCAGAACGTGCTGTGGGGCGGAGGCAAGCTGTCCGAGCTGCTCTTGTCGCGGAAGGCTTACGTGAACGCGAGCCTGGCTTCGCTTTATGGCGTGCCCTTCCCCGCTCCGGGCACCACGCTGGACGCGGACATGTTCGGACCGGTCGACCTGCCGGCGAACCGCGCGGGGCTCGTGACCCAGGTGGCGTTCTTGACGACGCGCTCGCGGCCCGACTCCACGTCCGTCGTTGGTCGAGGGTTGCTGATCAAGAGTGCGTTTCTGTGCACCGACACGCCGGCCCCGCCCGAGAGCATCGCCGGAGCCATCGAAGAGGCCGAGCGGACGCTCGCCAACGCCAGCGAGCGCCAAAAGTCGGACTACCGGACGACGACCTCACCGTGCAGCAATTGCCACCTCGGCTTCGACGCCTACGGCCTGACGCTCGACACTTACGACGTGATCGGGCGTTACCGCTCGATGGACGCGCAGGGCAGGGCCATCGATACCTCGGTCACATTGCCCCAGCAGGTGGGCGGCGCAATGGCCAAAGACGCCGTGGGAATGGCGGAAGCGCTGGTCGCGAGCGGCGTATTCT
>JALYWZ010000015.1 GCA_030852505.1 Myxococcota bacterium
ACCATCGGCACCGCCGCCGCCGGTGCCGCCGGTGCCACCACCGGTTCCGCCCGTGCCGCCGCCCGTGGCGCCGGTGCCGCCACCAGTCGCGCCAGTTCCGCCGCCGGTTGCTCCCGTGGATCCAGGATTGCCACCCGTCGGAGTGCCTACACTACCGCCGGTCGTCACCGAGCCGCCGGTGGTGGACGGCGCACCGCCCGTGGCGCTGCTGCTCGTCCCACCCGTCGTCGACGTGGGGGGAGGCGGCATCGAATCGTCAGAACAGCCTCCGAGCATCGCGATGCTCGTGCTGGCGAAGTAGATGACCAAGTCTTTGCGGCTGCAACCGAACGCCATGAATGCACTCCAACAAGGGGTTAGTAACGAGCGCTTTCCCTAGCACGGGAGCTAGCGGGAGGCGCGCGAGTTTTGGCTGACTGAAACTTTCCGGACCTTTTAGGCTCCGCCCAGGCGCTTCAGGGTGAAATTCAGATTCTCGCGGATGCGGCGCAGGTCGTCCGGCGGGATCGAAAGCCTGCCGCCCTGGACTCGTCTGAGGATCGTCTCTCCGGCCTCTTTTGCCGCGGCGTAGTCGCCGATTCGGTACGCGGCGACGCTGAGCTCGTCCAGCATCCGCCAATCGTAGATCTGCTGGTTGATGAACAGCTGATCGTCGGGGCGCTCGAGCTCGACGCCCGTCCGCGCGAAAGCGTACGCCTTCCCGTATTGCCCCTTCATGCGGAAGTAGCGCGCCAGATCGTGCAGGGGTTCGACGCGCGTCGGGCGCAGCTCGTACGCCTCGAGGTACTCGCGCACCACGAGCTCTTCCGGCTCTTCCAGCCGCTGCGCCGCGCGCGCCGCTTCGAGCTGGGCCACGAACTTCTCTTCCGCCCAACCCTGCATCCGCGCGCGCTTCTTGTACTCGACGTAGGCCTTGTCGTGGTGCCCGGCGTCTCGATACGACTGGCCGAGGTAGAACTGGCTGCGCGGGTTGCCGGGGTTCTTTTGCAGGTCCTCCTCGAGCAGCTTGGCATCGCGCAGGTACTTCTGTTCCTGGCTGAGCCCGCGGGACTTTGCGCCTTCCCCGTGGTGATAAACGATCCAGACGTCGTGGCGTAGCTTGCGAGCTTTGGAGCCGCTGACCGTGACCAGATAGTTGTGCACCACGCCCTCCCAGCGGAAGCGCGAGGCCTTGATGTTGACGAGGTGCGGCACTGCGTAGCGCGTGCCCGCGTGGTGCTTCTCGATGTCGTAGCTCACGCCCGGCTCGAGCTTCTCGTAGAACTTGGGGTCGCTCACGCCGAGCTCTTCGTCGGCGTCGATGAACAGCAGCCAATCGCACTTCTTGGCGGCCACCGCCAGCTCCAGCGCTTGCTGGCGGTTCACACCGAAGTTCACCCACGGGCGCTCGTGCACTTCGCCCTCGATCCCGTAGCCGCTCATCTCGCGTCGGATCAGCGCGATCGTGTCGTCGGTCGAGCCCGTGTCGACGATCACGTAATAGTCGATGTAGTCCTTGACCGAACGGAACAGGCGCGGAAGCACCGCCGTCTCGTTCTTCACGATCATGCACAGGCAGATGTTCCTGCGGCCTTCGGGCCTCGGGGCGGCATCCGGCTGCTCTTCGAGCGCGACCGGCACGGGCTCGGCCTCGGCCGCTGCGCGGATTTCGGCGGGTTCGTCGAGCTTCTCCGGGAGCCGGAGTTTTTCGGACAAGATCCGCACCGCGAGCTCGCGAAAGTGGACGTTCGGGTGGGCGGGGCCCGGCGTGTTGTTCACGTCGATCACCACGAACTGCCCCTTCGCGGGCTGGATCACGTCGAGCTCGGCGTAGTCGAACCGGAACGCAGCGCGGAAGGTCTCGAGCGCCGCATACCTCGCGTCCCAGGCTTCGGGATCGTGCGTGTAGGCGCAGTCGAGCGTCCGCCCCTTCCAGCTCTGTCCCCCCGCCGTCAGCCGCTCGAGATCGCGGCTCAGCCGGCGCTCGTCGCGCGCGTAGAACGACAGCGAGGTGGCTCGCTTGATGTAAAACTCGTCCGAGTAGCGACAGTTGACGGTCAGATCGCCGAACCAGAACACCCAGCGCTCGAGCTGGTAGAGCTCCGACTCGTCGATGCCGAAATAGCGGAGCAGCTTGTGCGTGACGAGGCGCTCTTGCCCTTGGTGCTGCGCTCGAAAGGCCGCGAGCTCGGCCGCGGTATGGATCTGAAAGACGGTCTCGGGCTTGTTGTAGTTGTCGTCCTTTTTGATCACGCACGGCGCCGTGTCGGTCTCGAGCTCGAAGCGCGAGGCGCGCGCCACGTCCGTCTTGGTGATGCTCTTGACGGGGTTCAAGAGCAGGCCGTCGGGGCGCAAGAAGTCCGCGCGCAGCGCCGCCAGAAAATCGTCGCCCAGCACGCCGCCGTGGTCGAGGACCAGGTGGCACATCACCGAGTCGTACTTCTGGTCTATCGCGATCCCCTCGAGCACGGCCGCGTCGTAGAGCGGGATGTCGCCCGGCAGCGCCAGGCACTCGCTGACGAGCGGCGACGGCTTGCCGGCGCGTTTGGCCGTGTCTTCCAGGTGCCCGAGCAAATTGCCGAATGCGTACTTGCGGAAGGCCCTGGGATCGATGGTGCGCATCCGGTCTTCCGCACCCGCGAGGTTGTGGACGACGAGCATTCTATGCGGCTGATTCGTGGTCATTCCGGGTCCCGGCGGGCTCGCAGCGTAGCCCAGGAAGCGGCGTAGCGGCGCGCCAAGAATGCGCAAGCCATCAGCTGCAATTGATGGAACAGCATCAGGGGCAACACCAGCGCGCTCGCCCGGTCCGGAGGGAACAGCACGGCCGCCATCGGCAGCCCGCTCGCCAGGCTCTTCTTCGAGCCGCAAAAGACGGCGGCGATCTCGTCTTCTCTCGAGAAGCCGAGCCAGCGCGAGAGCCGCGCGCTGAACCACAACACGAACCCGAGCAGCAGCACGTCGATCAAGAGCAGCCAGCCGAGCGAGGCGAGCGAGACCGTGCTCCAGACACCCGCCGTCACGCCCTCGCTGAAGGCGGCGTACACCACGAGCAGGATCGAGCCGCGATCCACCAGGCCGAGCGCGCGGCGGCGGCGCTCGATGAAGCCTGCGAGCCACGGTCGCGCGAGCTGCCCGGCGATGAACGGCAGCAGCAGTTGCAGCGCCAATTTCTGGAGCGTGCCGAGCCACGACCCCGAGGCTTCGAGCCCGTTACCCGTATCGAGAGTCAGCGCCACCAAGAGCGGTGTGAGGAACACGCCGAGCAGGTTCGACAAGGACGCGCTCGTGAGGGCCGCGGCGACGTTGCCGCCCGCCACCGAGGTGAAGGCGATCGACGACTGCACCGTGGAGGGCACGGCGCACAGGAACGACAGCCCGAGGGCCAGGTCCGTCCCGAGCAGCTCCGGGACCGCCCAGCGCAGCCCGAGCCCGAGGGCAGGGAAGAGCGCGTAGGTGCAGCCGAGGATCGTCAGGTGTAGGCGGACGTTGCGCGCGCCTTCGAGCGCCTGCCGCGGCGAGAGCCGTGCCCCGTACAGAAAGAACAACAGCGCGATCGCGGCGTTGGTGACCCCTTCGAGCCAGCGCGCGGCCTGCCCCTCTGCTGGAAACCGGGATGCCACGAGCACGCAGCCGACCAGCGCGAACAGGTAAAAGTCGAGGTCGAGTCGGGGGAGGCGCTTCATGGCTGAGCAGGCGACCTGAGCCGCCATTCACGCCGAATTCCTTACACGGCCACGAGCGGGCGCGTTTGCGCAATTTTGGTTGCAGGCCCGACAGGCCCAAAGGAACATTGAAAGACTTGGCGAATTTCTCGGTTCTTCGGTTGGGAGCGCTCGTCCTGACGCTGCTCGCGCTGTTCGTCGCGGGCTGCACCGACAAGGAAGAGAAGCGCGGAAATTGGGGCGGTGCGGGAGATCTCCCTGTCAACGTCCCCGACGTCGATCCCTGCGCGGCTCCGAACACCGGCTGCTCGTGCGAGCAAGTCGGAGAAGAAGTTCCCTGCGGTCGCGTCGAGGTTCGGTCGGGCGACTACGTGTCGTGCTCGATGGGCAAGCGCGAGTGTCAGTACGACGGCGTCTGGGGCGAGTGCATCGGGGATCACGTCACGACTCAGTACAAGCCTCAATCAGCGAAGCGCACGCAAGCCATCACCGGCCCCACGCCGTGCGTCGATAACGAGTGCGATCCGTACTGCAACGTCACCACCGACGACGGCCAGGCGCCGACCGATCTGCCGGACGGGATCTGCGCAGCGCCGTCGGGCGGCGTCGTGGTGTGCGGCGTTCAGTGCGGTTACTCCGGCCCGCACGCGGCCGGTTACGCGTCACTACCGGCGACGTGGAAGAAGCAGCCGGCGAGCTGCACTGCCGCAGCGGACACTTGCGGGTACGACGCCGATTGCTCCTCGGGCGTGTGCGCCGATTGGACGTTCCCCTGCTACGACCCGAGCCCGCCGGGCTGCGCGCTCGCCAAGAAGATCGACCTCGAGCTCGGGCCCCCGTGCGCGGCCGCCGGCAACGTCTATCACTTCCAGGTCTGTAACCGCGGCGCTCATCGAGCCGATAGCGGCACGATCAAGATCGGCGTCTACGACAGCAGCACGAAGCTCGGGACCGCCGTGACCGGCATGAGCCCGGGCGCGCCCACGAGCGGCGTCGTGCGTTTCACGCTCGGGACTAGCGCGGGGAGTTATATCGACCCCGGCAAGTGCCTCGATATCAACCCTTCGAACAGCACGGCAACCCCGCACCCGCTGGTCGGGCTCACGGGCACGCGCGCGATCGCCGTCAACTACGACGCCTCGCTCCCCGAGTGCAACTACGCCAACAACTGGCACGTCTACCATTCGAGCCTGGCTTGCACCGGCTGCACCGGCCTCGAGTGCAACCAGATCTGCCCCTCGGCAAACCTGACGGGGACCATTTACGATCCGGCCGGCACCAACGTGCTGCCCGGCGTGGTCGTGTACGTGCCGAACGGCACGGTCTCGGCGCTGACCGACGGCGTGCAGTGCGACACCTGCGCGAGTCTCTACAGCGGCAGGCCCATCGCTTCGGCCGTGACGGACGCCGACGGCAAGTTCACGCTCGCCAACGTGCCCGTCGGCGTGAGCTTCCCGCTCGTGATCCAGACCGGTCGCTGGCGGCGGCAGGTGACGGTCAACGCGATCAGCGGCACGTGCGGCAGCGGGACACCGACCGCCGTATTGCCGAGCGGCGAGACGTCGCGCTTGCCGAGCAAGAAGTCGGAGGGCGACATCCCCAAGATCGCAATCGCGATGAGCGCGGGCGATCACCTGGAGTGCCTGCTGCGCAAGATCGGCATCGAGGACAGCGAGTTCACCGCACCGTCGGGAACGGGTCGAGTGCACCTCTACGCCTACAACGGGCTGACCTTCCCCGGCATCAAGTGCACCGCGCCCACTGGCGGGACGTGCGCCAACGATCTCTGGTCCTCGCCCACACAGCTCGACAAGTACGCGGCGGTGATCGCGCCGTGCGACAAGAACCCGTTCGGTGGCGACCCGAGCGCCTACAACCCGTACGTCTGCAATCCGGTCTCCGCGACCTGCCCCTCAGCGGGCTACGCCGCCGGGCCCTTCAACATCGGCGGCAAGAACCAATACGGGTTCAGCTCGGCGGCGAACGCGGTCAACGGCACGAACCCACCAAACACCAGCTACCCGCCGTTTCCGACCACGCCGGACCTCGACAACCCCAACGGGCCCAAGCCGCCGAGCGTGACCGAGCAGAACAACGTCAGGAACTACATCAACAAGGGCGGGCGGCTGTTCTCGACCCACTGGATGGCGTACTTCATGACCGCCAACACCTATCCGAGCGCCGTGAACTACGTGTTCGGCTCGTACGTGGATCTCGATCGGCAGCCGCCGAATTTCCCGTACACCATCGATCAGAGCAGCGACATCGGGCAGAGCCTCGCCGATTGGCTCGGTTCGTCGACGGTGACCTTCACCAACTGGCGCCACCTGGCTCAGTCCGTGAACCCGCCGGCGGTGCGCCTCGCTTACGGCAACTCCACGCAGTCGCCGATCAGTCACCCGGCGAACAGCGCGAGCGGGTCCGGCGGCCCGATGGTGAGCGCTTATCAGTTCGACGCGCCGTGGGGCGTCGCATCCGAGAACCAGTGCGGCCGCGTCGTGGTTGCGGAGAGCCACGTGTCGAAGCTGTCGGGCAGCTCGGCGACCACCAACCAGCAGACGGCTTTCCCGGGGACCTGCGATACGAGCGCGATGACGGGCGAGGAGAAATCCTTCGAGTTTTTGCTGTTCAGCGCCACGCAGTGCGTCGGTCTGGTCACGCCGCCCGCTCCGGCGACCCCGCTCGCTGCAGCCACCTACACCATCGACTATCAGGCGAACTGCCCGACCGGTACCAAGCCCGAGTGGCAGTTCTTTTCGTGGAAGGCCACCGTGCCCCCGAGCACTTCGATCGTCTTCGAAGCGGCGACAGCGACCAGCAAGGCCGGTCTCGGTACGGCTGTTCAAGTCGGCGTGGGGACGGCCACCAGCAACACCTCGATCTGGAAGAGCGATCCGAACACCGTCGAGTACCACCTGCGCAACGACGCTTCTCCGGCGCAGACCTCGCGCGACTGGCTGCGGATTTCCGTGACCCTCAACCCGTCCGGCACCACCACGCCGACGCTCACGCAGTGGCAGCAGACGTTCGACTGCAAGCCGGCCGAATGAATCAGGGCAGGTGAGCGACGAAGGCGCGTGCCCCGGGGCTCGCCGCGCCCTCTCCTGCGTAGGTTGCCGTCCCGACGAGCACGCTGCCGTCCGAGGAAATGCCGGTGACGCGGCTGAACGTCCAGTCCTCGAGGTTCGCGCCCGACAGTAGCTCGCGCAGGCTCTCGAGCTCTCCCGCTGGGTTCCAGAGCACCGGTTCGCGCTCGACGTTGCCCGCGATCCTTGCGCCGTCGGCGCTGACGGCGCGCGCGCTGCTCGGCGTGTCGCCTGCGAGTAGCTCGAAGCCCGCTTCGGTCCAGCGCACCGCCCGGCTTTCGTCGTCGAACCAGAGCGTTCCGACCAGCACCGAGCCGTCCTCGTTGATCCCGACCGCCTCCGAGTCCGTTGCGTCGTCGGGAACGGGCAGGAGCTCTGCCTCGCCGTCGGCGCTCCAGCGCACGGCGCGGGAGTGACCCGCGTCGCGCACGATGCCGGCCATCCAGCTGCCGTCGGCGCTCACCGCCAGCGCGTAGCAGTCCGTTTCGCCGTCCGGGCCCTCGAGGAGCGTGAGCCCGCTTTCGCTGTCCCAGCGGAAGCCCTGGGCCTGGTCGAAACCGACGACGACCGAGCCGTCGGCGCTCGTGGCCCAGGCCATGCCCGTCTCGCTCAGTACCTCGGCCTCGCCCTCGGCGAACCGCAGCGCACGGCCCTGCCCGTCGAACCCCACGAACACGGAGCCATCGTCGTTGACCGCGTTCGGCACGCTGCCCTCGGGCGCGCCGTCGACGATGCGCACCCCGCCGCCGAGCTCCCAGATCACCGGCACGCTCTCGAGCTCCTGATTGTCCTGGTTGGTCCGGCTGCATACGCCGACCACGGTGCTGCCGTCGCCGCTCACCCCGAGTGCGTCGCACGAGCTCCAACCCTCCGGGTGAAGCAGGCTGCGGAACTCCACGGCTTTGCAGTCGTCCGGTCGATCATCCGGGCAGCTACAGGTGATGCCCGAGGCGTTCTCGATGCAGGCGTCGCCGTCCCAGCAAGCATCGAGGCACGAGGCGTCGGCAGCAATCCGACGGCACGGCATCGAGAGCTCGCAGATCCATCCCGGCTCCACTCCGCATTCGGACGTGCAGCCGTCTTCCGCGGCCTGGTTACCGTCGTCACATTTCTCGCCGGGGTCGAGCCTGCCGTCGCCGCACACGCCGGCCTCTCCGCTATCTCCGGCCTGGCACTCGGCGCAGCCTGCCGTACCGCCCGAACCTGTGCTCCCGCCCCGCGCAGCGCCCCCGCTGTTCATTCCGGCCGCCGCGCTTCTGCCGCCGGTCTCGTACTGCGAGGCGTCGGGGCGCCCGTCGTCGTCGCCGCACGCGCTCACGGCCATCAGCGTCGCCGCCCCGCAACCGAAAATCCCCATCGGGTATCGAAAAGCAGTTCGCATGGTTCGAGCTCGGAAGCACGATGCTACTACAGAGCCCGCGGCCGCGGCATTCGCTGTCGGTGCGCGAGGGCGCGTGCTACGCAGGGTGACCATGGCAGCGCAGGTCGGCTTTTACGAGTGGCTCACCAAGCAAAAGGCACAGCGAAACGCCGTGGGCGGGCTCGCCCGCGCCGCGCTTCGGGATGCGGAATTCCCGAAGGAGATGGCCACCCTGGAGCAGGTCTTGGACCACTACCGGAAGTCGCCCCAGGCTTCGGCCGAGTCGCTCGCGGTCGCCCGCGCTGCCTATCGCGCCTACGAGCGAAGCGTGAGACCGGCGCCGCGGATCTGACGAGGGCCGATGCTCGACCGGCTGCGACAGCGGATCCCCGACCCCAACGTCTTCCGCATTTACTGGGCGACGCTCGCGCTCGGCATCGCCTACGGAATCGCGATCTCGGTGCTCGGGGTTTACCTCGACGAACGCGGCTTCGCGAAGCGGGACATCGGCCGGCTCGCGGCCGTGTTCGCGTTCGGGATCGTCGCGATGTCGCTGCCGATGGGGGCGCTGATCCGGCGCTTCTCGGCCAAAGCGACGCTCGCCGCGGCCTTCATCGGCTATTCGTTCACGGTCAGCGCGTTCCCGCTGCTCGATGACTTTTCGACGATCGCCGCGGTTCGCTTCTTCGACGGCGCTTGCTCGGTCGGCGTTTGGGTCAGCTCGGAGACGATCCTGCTCCAGCGCGCTCGGCGCGAGCACAAAGCGTTCGTGACCAGCCTGTATGCGATCGCCGTCGCGTGCGGGTACATCGTGGGGCCCTTGCTGGCGAGCGCCTGGACGTCGCGGTTGCCGCTGGCACACGCCTTCTGGCTGTCGGGGGTGATCGCGTTCGGCGCCGGCCTTTACGCAGCGCTGCGCATCGAGCGGGACTTGCCTCCCGAGCGAGAGCCGGAGCTGCCGGGCGCGATCGAGCCCGGCGTGAAGCCTTCCCTGCCGGCGTTGCTCTGGCGCATCAAGAACTCGTGCTTCGCGACCTTCGCCTATGGCTACTTTCAGGCGAGCGTCGTGCTGTTCTTGCCGCTCTACCTGATGGAATCGAAGGGCATCACCAAGCAACAGAGCATTCCGATCCCGGCCTTCTTCGCCGCGGGGATGCTGCTGTTCTCGAGCTATGCGGGCAGGCTCGGCGATCGGATCGGGCATCTCGCGGTGATGCGCGTGCTCGCAGTGATCGGCCTGTCCACGATCCTCGGGTTCGTGTTCCTCGATGCCTACGTCTGGATGTGCGCGGCGGTGTTCGTCGCGGGAGCGAGCCTCGCCAGCATTTCGCCGCTGAGCCTGGCGTTGCTCGGAGTGAGCAGCCACGAGCACCACCGCACGACGGCGCTCTACAACGCGTTCTATGCGACCGGCATGTTGCTCGGCCCGGTCGCCTCGAGCGAGTTGTTCGAGAGCGCGGGCGGCGGCGCCGCGATGCTCTATCATCTGGCCGGGCTGTGGGCGGTGTTCGTCGCGTTCACGGTCGGGTTTTTCCGCGACGATCCGGCGGCTCTGCGGGCCCGCGTCGAGCGCGGCCCGGCTATCGCTCCGGAACGGTAGGCAGCTCGGTCAGCTTCGGCGCCACCTTCTGGAGCAGTCTCAAGAACGCGGCCGGCCGGGTGTAGACTTCGAACACGCGCTGGCCGATCAGCATGCTGACGATGGACACGGCCATTTCCATCAGCTTCGATTGAACCAGGACGTGCGACGCCAGCATGCGGGCGCGGTGCCGCTTCGCCCATTCGGCGAGCTTCTCGCGCGAGGGCGCCGGCACGCGCGGTGAGTTTCGCAAGTCGGCGAACAGCGTCAGCGTCCCGGCGCGGCGCATTTCCTTTTCGAGCTCCTCCAGCACGGCGGCCTCCACGGTCTGGTCTTTCGCATCGAGCACCTCGCCGTCGGCGCTCGCCAACACCACGCCCGCTTTCAGCACGGCGACCCGAACCCGCAGGTTGGGACCGCGCAGCAGTACCGAGCCGTCCGCCTGGACGCGGCGTATGTCGACCGGCTCGTGCTTCGAAGAGGGCTCGCGCAAGCTCTCCCAGCCTACCAGCCCCCGCGGCTCCGCGCGGGCCCCTGAACGTGCGTGCCTGGCATGTCCAGAACCTTTAAGGAACGCCCGCCCGGCAAGTTTGGGATTTTGGCGAGGCTTTCGCGAGCACCGGAGCGGGCCGTAGGTGGCTACGTGAGCACCGGAGCGCAGCGAAAACGAAGCCAAAACCCAAAATCGCCGGGCGTGGTGGAAGCTAAAGATACCGGGGATGGCGTGCCTGGTGCGCTATTCGCACCAGCTGCCGCCATTGACCTCGCATCCGGGCTCGGCGGCCACCCAAAATCCCTCGTTTGCCGAGTCGGCGTAGTAGTAGCTCGAGGTCAAACCGCCGATGCACACGCCTGCGAGCTCGTCGCTCTCCGGGCAGCCGCCGGCTTCCGGAGCCGTGCAGAACAGCATCGCGAGCCCCGCCTGGTAGTACTCGCTGCAGGTCGCCGTGCCTTCTCGGTCCCCGTTCTCGGCGTAGCAGTGCTCGACCGCATCTGCAGGAGGCTTGCAATCTCCTGCGGGCGCCGTAGCGGCCTTTCCGCCCGTGCTCGCGTTCCTGCCACCGGTGGCACCGCCCGTGCCCGGTTCGCCGCCACTGTCGCTCGGGCCTTCACTCGACTCCCGGCCGTCGTCATCGCCGCAGGCGCCCAGGGACAGGCTCGACACCAGGACCACACTCACGAAAGCTAATGGTTTTAGATCGCGGATCATGATCCATCAGCATCGCTAATCGCGACCGGGCTCGTCAAGCGCAGCCGCACGGCTCTGACGTCACGCGGGCCCGACCATTCGGCCGGCATGGCCCGAGACGGAACGAGAGGGTCTCGAAGGGTTCGACGGATTTCTCGGGATCGCGACACTGCTCGCCATTCGCCTCCACCTCATTCGCTCGAACACCCCGCGCGTCCTTCGTGCCGGGGCCGTTCTGGCGCCTCATTCGCACGGAAGATCGATGCATCAGTGGTTGCAGACGCTGGTTTACGGATTGTCCCTCGGCCTCATCGCCTGCGGAAGCTCGCCTTCCGACACCTCGGGCTCTGGCACCGGTGGAGGCGCGTCTGTGGGCGGAGCGAGCGGCGGGACCACGGGCGGCAGGGCCACCGGTGGCTCGGCCACAGGAGGCTCACGCGGCGGCACCCCTAGCGGCGGGACGACGATCGGCGGGTCCGCGACGGGCGGAACGGCCACTCCGAATGGCGGCACAGCGCCTTCTACCGGGGGCGCAGCGACTTCGACGGGCGGGGCTGCGACTGGCGGCGTTGCCAGTGGCGGCGTTGCCTCCGGCGGTGCGGCGGTTGGCGGGACCTCCGGTGGCGGTGGGGCTTCGGCTGGCGGAAGCGGCGGAGGCGGCGGCGGCACTGGAGGCAAGAGCGCGCCGGTTCCCAGCAAGGGCTGCGGAGTCATGGACGGATACGAGACGCTGACGACCGGCGGCATGTCGATCGACAAGGGCCTGCCCACGTCGACCCGCCTCAAGATCAAGAGCGGCGGCTCCGACCGCGAATACATCATCGATGTTCCGGCCGACTACGATCCCACGCACCCGTACCGCCTGATCTTTTCCTGGCACCAGGCGTACGGGTCCGACACCGGCAACGCGATCGGCCAATATCCCGCCAATCAAGGCCCAAACTTCGACGCCAAGAACTATGCGTATTTCGGCCTGCACCGCGAAGCGATGGCAGCCAAGGAGCCCGTGATTTTCGTAGCGCCCGGCGGCATCGGCAACTTCCCCTGGGACTTCAAGCGCGACAGCGTGCTCTTCGACGAATTGCTCGCGCTCGTGCAAGCCAACCTGTGCATCGACGAGAGCCGCGTCTTCACCACGGGATTCAGCTACGGCGCGATGATGAGCTACGCGCTGTCCGTCACGCGCCAGTCCAAGCTCCGCGCCGCCGTCACCATGGCCGCGGCCAACTACGCCTTGCCGAACCTGCCACCGGTGACACACGCGCCCATCGCGTACTTCGGGATCACCGGCATGAGCGACGGCACCTGCCCGTGGGTGAACAACGAGGCGGGCAAGACGGGCGGTAAGTACTGCGTCCTCACGCACGCCGAGGACAACGGCTGCGACGCGTCCGTGACCATCGAGACGGCCAAGGGCGGTAGCAAGAACCACGTTTGCTACGACTTTCAGAACTGCAAGGCGGGGTATCCCGTCAAGGTCTGCACCTTCGACGGCAATCACACGCCGTCTGCCGTGGCCGACGGCATGTCGGGCGGCGACGACGGCCTGAAGGCCTTCGTTCCCCCGCTCGCCTGGAAGTTCATC
Source organism: Myxococcota bacterium (assembly GCA_030852505.1). Classification (GTDB taxonomy): domain Bacteria; phylum Myxococcota_A; class Polyangia; order Polyangiales; family Polyangiaceae; genus PMG-095. The sequence goes on from JALYWZ010000015.1 coordinate 12,444, forward strand.
GCGCAGTTCTGAGGTGACTGCGCGTTTCGCATTGCGAAGCCCGGCCGGGCTCGACGCAACCGAGCGAACGCGCAACGCTTGCGGGAGCGGGCCGTACGCGCAGTGATTGCGTGTCGAGCGCGAGCCGGCGCTCGTTCGAAACCGCAGATCCGCTGCTCCGATGTTGGTACACGTCGTGCACTGTGCGGGCGCATGCACTATGTCGTCCCGCTTCGCTCGCTCGATCTCGAGTCGGTTCCAGAGGTCGGAGGCAAGAACGCTTCTCTCGGCGAGCTGCTGCGCGAGCTCGAGCCGCGTGGGATCTCGGTGCCCGACGGCTTTGCGGTCACCGCCTCGGCGTTCCGACTGCATCTCGAACGGTCGAAGCTCGCGTCCCAGATCTACCCGCTGCTGGATGACCTGGATATCAACGACGTGGTCGAGCTGGCCCGCCGGGGCGCGCTCGTTCGCGACAAGATCCGGTCAGTGCCATTGCCTCGCGAGCTCAGCGAAGAAATCACCGCTGGTTACGCCGAATTGTGCTCGAAGTACGGTGACTCGGCGGTGGACGTCGCGGTTCGCTCCAGCGCGACGGCCGAAGACTTGCCGAGCGCCTCGTTTGCGGGTCAACAAGAGACCTACCTGAACGTCCGCGGTCCCGCGCGCTTGCTCGAGGCCGTGCGCGATTGCATGGCCTCGCTCTTCACGGATCGAGCCATCGTCTATCGCGCCGAGCGCGGCTTCGATCACCGACTCGTCGCGCTCTCGGTGGGTGTTCAGAAGATGGTGCGCAGCGACCTCGGCGCCGCCGGTGTGATCTTCACGCTCGACACCGAGTCTGGCTTCCGGGACGCGGTGATCGTCACGGGCAGCTTCGGTCTCGGCGAGACGGTCGTTCAAGGGCGGGTCAACCCCGACGAGTTCTGGGTCCACAAGCCCACGCTCGCGCTCGGCTTCGAGCCGATCGTGCGCCGCCAGATCGGCGACAAGGCCGTCGAGCTCGTCTACACGGAGGACGAAGCTTCCGTCGTGGAACGTCCGATCCCCGCGGAGCGCCGGCAGAAGGCCACGCTCGCGGACCAGGAGGTCTTGAAGCTTGCCGAGTGGGCGGTCGCGATCGAGCGCCACTACTCGGAGAAGGCCGGTCGGGCTACCCCGATGGATCTCGAGTGGGCAAAGGATGGACGCGACGGCCGTCTGTTCATCGTTCAAGCTCGGCCGGAGACGGTCCATTCTCGCAAGGAAAGCCCCAAGCTCGAGCTGTGCGAGCTTCGCGGTCAGGGCCAGATCCTGGTTCGTGGAAAGAGCGTGGGCGCCAAGGTCGGAGCGGGGCCGGTCCGGGTGATTCGGTCGAGCGCCGAGCTGTCGCGTTTTCAGACGGGTGAGGTGCTGGTGGCTCCGATGACCGATCCCGATTGGGAGCCGGTGCTGCGGAGAGCCGCCGCTGTGATCACCGAGCAGGGCGGCCGAACCTGCCACGCGGCGATCGTCTCGCGGGAGCTCGGGCTCCCCTGCGTGGTCGGCGCAGCGGACGCGACCCGACTGCTCAAAGACGGACAGCTGGTCACGGTGTCCTGCGCCGAGGGCGACGAGGGCCGCGTCTACGCCGGAAAACTCGACTTTCAGAGACGGGAAATCGCGCTGGATTCGCTGCCGCGGCCGCGTGTGCCCGTGATGCTCAATGTCGGAAGCCCAGCCGCGGCCTTTCGTTTGGGTCAGCTGCCGAGCTCGGGGGTGGGTCTGCTGCGGACGGAGTTCGTCGTCTCGAGCTGGATCGGTGCCCATCCGATGGCGCTGCTCCACCCGGACCGCGTCGAAGATCCCGAGGAGCGTGCACGGCTCGGCGCCCTGGTCGGTCCAGGGCAACCGTCCGGTGAATACTTCGTCGAACGATTGGCTTCGGGGGTGGCTCAGGTGGCCGCTGCCTTCTATCCCCGCGACGTGATCGTGCGCTTCTCCGACTTCAAGACGAACGAGTACGCGCATCTGATCGGCGGGAAAGCGTTCGAGCCGCGCGAGGACAATCCCATGATCGGCTTTCGCGGTGCGTCTCGCTATTATCACGAGCGTTACCGGGAAGGGTTCGCGCTCGAATGCGAAGCGATCCGGCGGGTGCGAAACCAAATGGGGCTCTTCAACGTCAAGGTCATGGTCCCCTTCTGCCGCACGCTGGAAGAGGGGCGGCTCGTGCTTGCCGAGATGGCGAAGAACCGGCTCGTTCGGGGTGAGAACGGGCTCGAAGTCTACGTGATGTGCGAGATCCCGAACAACGTGATCCTGGCCGAAGAGTTCGCGCAACTCTTCGACGGATTCTCGATCGGCTCGAACGACTTGACGCAGCTCACCCTGGGCATCGATCGCGACTCCGAGACGCTTTCGCCGCTCTTCGACGAGCGCGATCCCGGGGTGCTGCGCTCGATCACGGCGGTGATCGAACGAGCCCACCGTCACGGCCGCAAAGTGGGGTTGTGTGGGCAGGGCCCGAGCGACGATCCGCAGTTCGCGCGCTTCCTGGCGGACCAGGGGATTGATTCGATCTCGGTGACCAGCGACGCTTTGCCTGCCGTCCTCGAGGCTCTCGCGCTGCCTTCGAACACGGCGGCTGATCGTGGCCCCCATCCATTTGCCGAGGATGAGCGGTTACGAGGCCCCGCAGAAGCTCTCCGCTGCACCGCGGGCTAGCTCGGTCCGCTTTCGCGCCCTTCGGTGGCCAAGCCGACGAGCTGAAGCATGCCGGTACGGAGCCGAGATTTTGCAACCGAGCGCTACTGGGCCGTGGCAACAGGCGAATTGCTCGCCAGCTTGGGCTCGACGGCGGGCGGGTTGTCGTCTCGAGAGGCCAGCGTTCGGCTAGAACAGCACGGACGGAACGAGCTCGCTCGAGAGGAAGCACGTTCGCGACTCGGCTCCCTCTACGACCAGCTGAAGAGTCCACTGCTTCTGCTGCTCCTGTTTGCAGTCGTCGTCTCCTGGTTCTCTCACGAGCGTACCGATGCGGCGATCGTGCTGGTAATCGTGGTGGCGACCGTGTGGTTCGGTTACTCACGGGACCGAAGCACGGAAGCCGCACTATTGGCGCTGCGGAACCGCGTTCGCGAGCGCGCCTGCGTGTTGCGTGACGGCGAGCGGCGCGAAGTTGGAAGCGAGGAGGTGGTTCCGGGAGACGTCATCCTGCTCTCGGCCGGTAGCTTGGTTCCGGCCGACGCCGTCGTCTTGGATTCCACGGACTGCCACGTGAGCCAAGCGTTGCTCACCGGCGAGAGCTATCCCGTGGAGAAGCGAGCTGTCACGAGCGCTACAGACGTGCCCCTGGCCGGGCGCAAGAACGTGCTGTTCCGCGGCACCAACGTCCGCAGCGGGACAGCCCGCGGCTTGGTGGTCCGGACCGGCAAACAAACCGAGTTCGGCGCCATTGCTCATCGGTTGTCGCGGCGCCGGCCGGAGACGGAGTTCGACAGGGGGCTTCGACGCTTCGGCTACCTGCTGACCAGCGCGATGCTGGTCCTGGTCGTGGTGGTGTTTGGCTCGCACGTGTTGCTCGGTAGGCCCCCGATCCAGACGCTGCTGTTCTCGATCGCTCTGGCGGTGGGGTTGAGTCCCGAGCTCCTACCCGCGATTCTGAGCGTCAACCTCGCGCGCGGCGCGCAGACTCTCGCAGCCCACGGGGTCTTGGTGCGCCGGCTGAACGCCATCGAAAATTTGGGCAGCATGGATGTCCTTTGCACGGACAAGACGGGTACCCTGACCGAGGGCAAGGTCGATGTCGAGGGCGCCTACGATCCCGGCGGAGCCTCCGACGACGACGTCCTCCAGCTCGCCGCGTTGAACGCGAAGTTCTCGACGGGATTCGCAAACCCCCTGGATGAGGCGCTGCTTCGGGCACCGGCGGCCGGCGCTTCGAACGTGACCAAGCGAGGCGAGCTTCCGTTCGACTTCACGCGCAAGCGCGTCAGCGTCGTCCTCGAGGACGCGAAGGGCGGGTTCCTGTTGACCAAGGGCTCCTTCCGCACCGTCCTCGCGATCTCTAGCTTGCTGCCCGACGGAACGCGGCTGGATGCCGAACGTCGCGCCGGGCTCCAGCGGCGGGCGCTGGAGTGGGGGAGGCGCGGGGTTCGGGTGCTGGGCGTCGCGTCGCGTCGGCTGCGCGCTGGCGATTTGCCGGAGCTTTCGGCCGAGAGTGAGCTGGTTTTCCAGGGCTTCGTGACGTTTCTCGACCGCCCCAAGGCCGGTGTTGCGAACGCCATCGCCACGCTCGCGGCGCGCGGCGTGCAGGTCAAGATCATCACGGGTGACAGCCGGCCGGTGGCCGAGTACATCGCCCAGCTGATAGCGCTCCCCGGCAGGCGCGTACTGACGGGATCGGAGCTCGACAGCTTGAGCGAAGAGGCGCTCTGGCGGCGTGCGGAGGACACGGAGCTGTTCGTCGAAGTGGACCCGAACCACAAGGAGCGGATCATCCGTGCCTTGAAGAAG
>JALYWZ010000737.1 GCA_030852505.1 Myxococcota bacterium
AGGCGCGGGTGCAGGTCTCGATCGAGCACCCGAACGTCGTGCGCGTGCTCGACCTCGACCAGCTGCCGGACGGCTCGATCTACGTGGTGATGGAGCTGCTCGAGGGCAGGAGCCTCGCCACCCGCTTGAAATCCGGTGGGCCGCTCGCGGCCGCCGAAGCCGTGCCGCTGTTTCGCAAGGTCTGCGAGGCGCTGACCGCGGCGCACCAGCTCGGCATCGTCCACCGCGATCTCAAGCCGGGCAACGTGTTCCTGTGCAACGACGGCAGCGTCAAGGTGCTCGACTTCGGCATGAGCAAGTTCACCGAAGCCGAAGCGCTCACGCAGGACGGCTACACGCTCGGCACGCCCGAATACATGTCGCCCGAGCAGTGCATCGGCGCGCCGGTCGATGCGCGCACCGATCTGTACGCGTTCGGCGTGCTGATGTACGAGGCCGTGAGCGGCACACTGCCCATCCCGGGTAAGAACCGGCGCGAGCTGCTCGAGCTGCACCAGAGCGCGATCCCGGCGACGCTGCGCGAGCGCGTGCCCGACCTGGACGTGCCCGCGGCGCTCGACGAAGCCATCATGATGTGCCTGAAAAAGCGCGCCGCCGAGCGCCCGCACAGCGCGCGTGAGCTCGACCGACTGCTCGAACGGGTCCCGCTCGACCCCCTCGATCTTTCCGACGAGCTGCCCGCCGACAGCGGAGGGCGCGTGAGGCGCGCGTGAAGCGACCGTCGCGCCGCCGCTCGGGGCTTTCCGCGCGCCAGAAGCAGCTGCGCGAGCTGGAGCGGGGCCAGCGCGAGATCCTCGAAGCCATCGCTCACGGCGCGACCGAGTCTTACGTGCTGGAGCGGATCGTGCGCTTGATCGAGGCCCGCGCGGAAGGGATGTTGTGCTCGATCGTGCTGTTCGACGAGCAGACCGGCACGATTCACACGGGCGCCGCGCCCAACCTGCCTCCCGCTTATTTGAACGCGATCGAAGGCCTGGCGATCGGCCCGGAAGCGGGCTCGTGCGGCGCGGCGATCTTCCGGCGCGAGCCGGTGATCGTCGAGGACATCGCGACTCATCCGTTCTGGGCACCGTATCGAGAGCTGGCGCTGCCGTTCGGGCTCGCCGCCTGCTGGTCCACGCCGTTTTTCGCGGATCAGGGCCAGGTGCTCGGCAGCTTCGCGATGTACTTCCGCGAACGGCGCGCGCCGTCCGCGTCGCAAGCGCGCTGGGTCGAGCGCGCCACGCATCTGGCGTCGATCGCCGTCGGCCGGACGCGCATGGAAAAGGCGATTCGCGCCGAGCGCGCCAACATCGACGCGCAGGCACGGCTCCTCGACCTCGCGAGCGACGCCATCACCTGCACCGACCTCGATGGCTCGATCAACTACTGGAACGGCGGCGCCGAGCGGCTCTACGGGTACACTCGCAGCGAGGCCCTCGGCAGGCGCGTCCAGGATTTGATCTACGCCGGCACCGAGCAGTTCGAGGGCTGCCATCAGTCGCTGCTCGAAGCCGGCTTTTTCTCGGGCGAGCTCGGCCAGCTCGACAAGCACGGCCGCCCGATCGTGGTCGATGCGCGCTGGACCTTGATCCGCGACGCAGCCGGGAACCCCGAGGGCGTGCTCTCGATCAACACCGACGTCACCCGCCGTAAACAGCTCGAGGAAGACCTGCAGCGTAGCCGCAGGCTGGAGAGCATCGGCCGCTTCGCGGGCGGCATCGCGCACGACTTCAACAACATCTTGCTGGCGATCTCGGCCAACACCACGCTCGTCGCCGAGTCCAAGCTGGAGGATGCCTTCGCCAAAGAGGCGCTGGCCGAGGTGCTCGACGCCACCGCTCGCGCGAAAGAGCTGGTTCGACAGATCCTGACCTTCAGCCGTCAGCGCGAGCCGAAGCGCGAGTCGATCGCGCCGTCGCGCGTGGTCGCGGAGGTGCTGCGCTTGGTCCGCCCCGCGCTGCCGCCCACGATCGAGCTCGAGAGCGTGATCGACGAGAACACGCCCGAAATCCTGGCGGACGCGACGCAGCTCCACCAGGTCGCGATGAATCTGGTCAACAACGCCGCCCAGGCCATGCCCGGGGGCGGGCGCCTCAGCGTCCGGGTCGAGCGCGCGAAGGTCTCGACGCCACCGCCGGACGCGCCGCGCCTCGGCCCCGGCGTCTACGCGCGCCTCACCGTCAGCGACACCGGCTTCGGCATGGACGAGGCCACGCAACAGCGCATCTTCGAGCCGTTCTTCACGACCAAAGCAGTTCAGGGCGGCACCGGCCTCGGTCTGTCGGTCGTGGACGGAATCATCAAGACCCACGGCGGCTCGGTCGTGGTCACCAGCAAGCCGGGCAAAGGCTCGAGCTTCGCCGTCTACTTGCCGGCCGCCCGCTGAGGATTTGTCTCCACGTCCGAGCGCCTGCTGCTCGAGCCCTGCGCCGAACGTGAATCTGTGCGGGTTGAAGGCACATCAAATCACCCTTCGGGGTTACTGATGCAGCGGCGCACGAAGCTCTCGCTTCGCGGCAAGAGAACGAGAACTGTTTCCGCTCGTCGTTGCCCGAGTTGCCCGAGTTGCCCGAGTTGCGAAACACCTGGAATACCGCGCTTAAAATCGTTCTTCGATACAGGCGCGCGCTTGCACCGAACCCTGCGTCGCTTTAGTGCGGGGGCATGAGACGGTGGTGTGTGGTGATGCTCGGAAGCTCGCTCCTCTGGGTGATCCCCTTCGGGGGCTGCTCGGTGGACAGCAAGAAGTACGATTTCCAGGGTGACGCCGATGCCGGAAGCAGTGGCGTCACGGGTGGCGCGTCGGGCTCTCTCGGCTCCTTGGGGACTGGTGGAACGGCAGGAAAATCGAGCGGCGGCGCGGGTGGTGGCCCGAGCTTCGGCGGAAACACGATTGGCGCTGCCAACGGCGGTGAAGGAACGGGGCCCGAAGGCACAGGCGGACTGTCCACTGGAGACAGCGGCAGCACCGAGCCCGGCGCGACCGGCGGTAGCGAAGGCGAGCCCGAGCCTCCGATGGGAGACTGCGAGGCCGACCAGGTCGAAGACTGCGGCGACTGCGGCCAGCGCCACTGCGATTCCGCGACGCTGACCTGGGGCGACTGCATCGGCGACGGCTCCCAGCGAAATTGCTGGGAGACCGACGACGGCGATCCGCTTCCCGGCACCATGCCCGAGGAGCCCAAGGGCAAATGCACCGTCGGAGTGCAGACCTGCCAGGCAGACGGCAACTGGGACGCCTGCACCGGAGCCGTGGCACCCAAGCCGAGCGACGACTGCGACGTCGCGGGCGACGACTCCGATTGCAGCGGCAGCCCGAACGACGGCTGCAACTGCAGCCCCGGCGCCAAGCGCGACTGCGGCTCGG
>JALYWZ010000738.1 GCA_030852505.1 Myxococcota bacterium
GCGCTCGCTTCCGGCGCGCAGACGATCGCCGCGGCGCCTGCGGCCTGCGCGTCGAGGCAGAGCCGCAGGCACAGCGGAAGCCCGCCGATGCGCAGCGTGGGGTCACCGCTCGGGCGCGTGAGCACGAGGACCCACTGGCTGTCGCTCACAGCGCGCCGAGCAACCCGAACGTGAGCCCGAACGAGCGCTGCGAGAAGTCCGCGTCACCCGGGTCCGTCTGGACCTCGCCGCTCACGCCGAGATCGAGCGTCGGCCCGAGCATGATCGCCCAGCTGCGCGTCGGCCAGAGCAGGAACTGGCACTCGCCCGAGATCGCGAGCTGCGTGAACGTCGCGCCGCCGCCGGGAGTCTCTTCGCTGAAGTAGCTGATGCCGCCGCGCGGCCAGAGCGTCACCGAGTGACCGAGGCCGATCGCGTAGCCGACGCGCGGGTAGAGTAAAAAGCCGCTGCGTTCGCCGTCGCCGCCCCAGCTGTAGAACCCGAGCGAGCCCCCGAGGCTCAGGCCGTCGGTCAGGAAGAAGTCGACCGCGGCTCGCGGCCGGTGAAAGGCGGTCTCCGAATTCATCCACAAAAGGCCGAACTCCGTGACGTCGCGGTCGTCCTGGCCTTCGATGTCGGTGTGCGTCGACGTGAAGCCGAAGCCGCGCTCGAGGGCGATCGCGACACCGCCCTTTTGCGGCAGGGGCTGCGCCGAGGCGACGCTGGCGGCAAACGTGCTGACGAGGGTAGCGGCGAGGAAGAGTGGGGTTCGCATGGGGGGCCATGCTAGTGCCGCTCGAGCGAGGTCCTCCTGGGAAAATGAGGCTAGCTTCGTCCGGGACCTGGTTCCCCTGGCCTCCGGTGACTGGGGCGAATGGCGACCCGAGTGAATCCACACCAGCCCGCGCCGGCCCCGCCGGAAGTCAGGTGGGATCTGCGTCGCGAGCGCCGATCGTGATCTGCTCTTGCCAAGACTCACGCCTCCCCGGGGCTCCGCCCCGCCAGCCAGTGCTTTCGGGGAGGTGGTTTGCAGAGCCCCTGGGCCGGTGGCTATATTCCGCGCCGTGCCGTACTCCGCCGAATTCCGTTGCTTCGCGGGCTGCCCTGGTTCCTTCCCCGTCACGCGTCCGATTTACCGCTGTCCGAAGTGCGACGGTCTGCTCGAGGTCGTGCACGACATCGAGGCGCTGCGCGACCGCAGCGGGCCCTCCTGGATGCGCCTGTTCGACGAGCGCTACCGGGTGAACGCCTGGCCGTACGGCTCGGGCGTCTGGGGCAAGCGCGAGTGGGTGATGCCGCAGATGCCCGACGACGGCATCGTGTCGATGTACGAGGGCGGCACCAATCTGTTCTGGGCCGATCGCTACGGTAAGCAGCTCGGCCTCGACGATCTGTGGGTCAAGCTCTGCGGCAACAGCCACTCCGGCTCGTTCAAAGATCTCGGGATGACCGTGCTCGTCAGCGTGGTCAACCAGGCGATCCGCGAGGGCCTCAAGGTCAAGGCCATCGCCTGCGCCTCGACCGGTGACACGAGCGCGTCGCTCGCGGCTTACGGCGCCGCTGCCGGCCTGCCCGTCGTGGTGTTGCTGCCGCGCGGCAAGATCTCGACCGCGCAGCTCGTGCAGCCGCTCGCGCACGGCGCGCTCGTGCTCGGCCTCGACACCGACTTCGACGGCTGCATGGAGATCGTGCAGCGCCTCGCCGCAGAGGGCACGGTCTACCTCGCCAACTCGATGAACCCGCTGCGCCTCGAAGGCCAGAAGACGGTGGGCCTCGAGATCGTGCAGCAGTTCGACTGGCAGGTGCCGGATTGGATCATCTTGCCGAGCGGCAACCTCGGCAACGCTTCCGCACTACACGCCGGCTTCCGCATGATGCGCGAGCTCGGCATCATCTCGCGCTTTCCGCGGCTGGTCGTGGCGCAGGCCGAGAACGCGAACCCGTTGTATCGCGCCTGGAACGCCGGCAAGCGCACGGTCGACGCGATTCAGGCCAAGCCCACGCTCGCCACCGCGATCCAGATCGGCAACCCGGTCAGCGCCCCGCGCGCCGTCGCTGCGCTCGAGGCGATGAACGGCATCGTCGAGCAGGCCAGCGAAGAAGAGCTGTGCGAAGCCGCCGCGCGCGCCGATCGGACGGGCATGTACACCTGCCCCCACACGGCCGTCGGGCTCGCCGTGCTCGAGAAGCTCGTGGCGCGCGGCGAGATCCAGCGCAATCACAAGGTCGTGTGCGTCTCGACCGCTGCCGGCCTCAAGTTCACCGAGTTCAAGGTGCGCTACCACGAGCGCGGCATCGAAGGCGTGAGCAGCCAGAAGGCCAACCCGCCCGTCTACCTGCCGGCGGATTTCGGCAAGGTCGTCGACGCGATCGCGAAGCGCTTCGACTAGCGCCTCTCAAATTCGAACCGTAAACGTGCCCGTGCCCGTACACGAGACACGTAGGCGAAAAGCTTTCCCTGACGATCGAGTCGTGCTTCATCGACGAGCCAAATGACTCGACGCGCGCCGGACGATCGACAGCGGAGCAAGGTGGACGCGAATGTTCGAGGCGCTTGCGACGGACCGTGATGACGAGTGGCATTCTCTCGACAGCACGATCAACCGAGCGCACCAACACGCCGCCGGCGGAAATGGGGGGCTGCGGCGCAGGGCATCAGGAATTCGAGTGCGACTTGGTATACGTCGAGCTGTTCGTGATCGAGCATGCCTCCCCCATCGGCACGCTAGCCAGCGCCGTTGCGCACTTCGTGCACGGTCGAGCGTGTACGGGCACGGGCACGGGCACGGGCACGTTTACGGCCAGAATTGAGGGACAGGCCCTAGCGCTTCTTTTTGGGGCAATCGAGCGCCTTCGCGCTCCTCTCGGGGCAGCACGGACAGTCCCGCGGCTTGAGCCCGTCGGGGCAGAAGTTGCCGGCTGGGCAGGCCAGCGCTTCCGCCGCGCCTACGGGGCAGTAGGTGCCGGGCGCGCAAGGCACCGGTGCGCTGGCGCCAGCGGGACAGTAGTTGCCTTCGACGCACTCCTGCGCCGCGCTCGAGCCGCCGGGGCAGAACGAGCCGCGCGGGCACTCTTCGGGCGCGCTGAGCTGGGCCTTCGAGCACAGCGAGCCCGCGGGGCACAAGCTCGGCTTCTCGGATTTTTCTGGGCAGAAGTAACGCGCCACGCAGGGTGACGGCTCCTTCGCGCCCGCGCCGCAGAAGTGGCCTGCCGGGCAGGGTGCGGGGGCGGCGGAGCCTTCGGGGCAGTAAGTCCCCGCGCTGCACGTCACGGGTGGACGCCCGCCGGCGCAGTAATGACCTGCGGGACACGGCGCGACGACCGCGCCACGACACCGGCGTCGGACCTCGCGCCGGTGACTCCGCA
>JALYWZ010000155.1 GCA_030852505.1 Myxococcota bacterium
GATCCCGGCAGGAGCCTGGGAGCGCGGCGCGGCCTCACCGCGGGGGCGAGCCACGCTCGAGCGCGCGTCGGATTTGACGGCGCGATAGTTGTGTTCGGAGCCGCAGGTGAGACAGATCACCCGCTTCGGGGCGCCTCCCACCATGGCCACGATCCGGTGCCCGAGCTCGAGCCGGCACTTGGTGCACCAAGAATCGATTTCTTTCCCTGCGGACAAAGCTTTCACGTCTAAGACTCCACTACCGGCGCCGTACGATCGTTATCTGAAGAAGGAGAAGAGGATGGCTGCTCGCTCGGGGGCGCGGGCTCGGGCGGCGGCTGGGACACGCGTTCGCGGCGCACGTTGACCTTGGTGCGAACCTCGGGCGACGGGCGGACCCGCGAATCGTTGGGGATGAAGCGGACCTCGGTCTTGATCTCGAACGACAGCGCAGTCAATGCCCGCGCCAGCTCTTCCGCGAGGTTCGAGTGGTCGAGGAAGTCGCGTACCTCGCGCGCCACCGCGCGGTAGAGGCCGTTCTTCGTCTCGTCGATCTGAGAGAACAAGAGCCCGAGCGCTTCTTTGGGAAGCTTCAGCTCCGAGACCAGGTGCCGCACGCTCTCGGGGCCCTCGGTGATCTTCTCGTAGCCGGCCTCGAGCACGCGCTTCACGAGCTCGGGTATCAGGCGTTCGAGGCGCCTCTGCTCCCGATCGCGCTCGTCGGATTCGGGCGGGCGTTCCGTCGTCACGGAGTCAGGTTCGTACCGTGGGCCGTGCCCCGCGTCAAACGGCGGCGGCGGTTTGGTGTTAGAACTGAGCGGCAATGGCGGAACGATTCAAGGAGCGACGCGAGCGGGTGCTGCACGCCATCGAGCCCGGCGCGCTGGTGTTGTTTTCCGCACCCGTAGCGCTGCGTAACAACGACGTCGAGCACGAGTACCGTCAAGACTCCGATTTTTATTACCTGACCGGCTTCGACGAGCCCGAAAGCGTGCTGGTGCTGAAGTCGACGGCGCCGCATTTCGTGCTGTTCGTCCGCCCCCGTAACCCCGAGCGCGAGACCTGGGACGGGCCGCGCGCGGGGATCGACGGCGCGACGCGCGATTTCGGCGCGGACGCCGCCTACCCGATCGACGAGCTCGACGAGCGCTTGCCCGAATTGCTCGGCTCCTTGCCGCGCCTCTTCTACCGTGTGGGTGCAGAGCCCGCTGCCGACGCGCGCGTGCACAAGGCGCTGGCCACGATGCGCCGCCGGGCGCGGCTCGGTCTCGAGTGGCCGACCAGTCTGGTCGAGCCGGACGTGGTGCTCCACGAGATGCGCCTCAAGAAGGACGCCACCGAGCTCGAGCTGATGCGCGAGGCGGCAGCGATTACCGCAGAGGCGCACATCGAGCTGATGCGGGCCACGCGGGCCGGGATGTACGAATACGAGCTCGAGGGGCTGCTTCGGCGCACGTTTCGGGCGCGGGGCGCCGAGCGCCCGGCTTATTCGCCGATCGTGGGCTCCGGCCCGAACGCGACGATCCTGCACCACCGCCGCAACGACCGCCGCATCGAGCCCGGCGATCTGGTGCTCGTGGATGCCGGGTGCGAGTACGGGTACTACGCGTCCGACGTGACCCGGACGTTTCCGGCCGACAAGCGCTTCTCGCCCGCGCAGCGCGACGTGTACCAGGTCGTGCTCGACTCCCAGCTGGCAGCGATCGACGAGACGCGGGTCGGCGCTACGCTCGACGAGGTTCACCGCGCCGCGCTCGAGGTGATCGTCGACGGCTTGATCGCGCTCGGGCTGATCGAAGGGCCGCGTGACGCCGCGCTCGCCGACGGCCGTTACAAGCGCTTCTACATGCACCGCACCAGCCACTGGCTGGGGATGGATGTGCACGACGTCGGTCGCTACTTCAAGGACGGCGCGCCGCGCAAGCTCGAGCCAGGCATGGTGCTGACGGTCGAGCCCGGGATCTACGTGAGCGCCGACGCCGAGGTGGACCCGCGCTTCCGCGGGATCGGCATCCGGATCGAGGACGACGTGCTGGTGAGCGCGGAGGGCCCGGTGGTGATCAGCGACGCCGTGCCCAAAACCGTGGACGAGGTCGAGCGCGCGTGCGCCGGCTGAGCCCGCCCTCGCTGCTCTGCGTTCTGGTTTCGCTGGTCGCGCCGAGCGTGCTCGCGCAGCCAAGGCAGGCCGGAAGCTCGAGTCGCGAGAAGTCGCCGTACGTCGAGCCGTTCGCAGGGCTCGCGTTGGGCCGCGGCCTGCGCTTCAACAACCCGTTCCGGCTGGAGACCCAGCTCGGCGACGACGCCGACAGCTTGTCGCTCACGGCGAGCTACCTCGATCTCGGCGCGGGCGCGGCTTTCGGCGATCCGCTCGGCCTGCGGCACGGAGCCGCGCTGCGCCTGTCGCTCGCCCTCGAGGGCGTGAACCAGCAGGTGCTGACGCCGTCGTACGTGGTCCTGTATCCGCTCCACGACAACGTGCTCGGGTTCGCGCGCGCGGGCACGCCGATCGTGTTCGAGCCGGACCTGTCCGGCGGTCTCGAGCTCGGCGGCGGAGCCGTGTGGTTCGTGACCGCGGGCACCGGCATCAGCGCGGAGCTCGTCGGCAGTCTGTTTTTCGGTGCGGCGACCTGGGAGCGCGACCCGAGCGTGATCCCGATCGCGTCGCTGCAGCTCGGAGCCTGGTTCGAGTACGAGGTGCTGCCATGAAGCCAGAGCTTCGGAGGATCGCGCTGCGCGCCGGGTTCGCCGTCTATCTGATCGCGTTCTGCGCGGCGCCCGTGCCCGGAGACGGCGGCGGCTGCGGCAAGGATCCGGTTTCGCTCGACGGCCGGGCGTTCTTCGAAACGAAGAAGGCCCTCGACTGCTCGCGCTGCCAGGAGTGCGACGTGCACACGCGCGCTTGCGAGGTGGCTTGCGACTACGAGGCGCCGGCCGGGGAGCTGCCGCGCGGCTGCGATCCAGTCGAGCACGACGGTGACGTGTGCATCCGCGCGCTCCTGGACGCCGACTGCGACGAATACCGCACGTTCTTGCGCGACGACTCACCGGAGACGCCCACCGAGTGCAACTTCTGCCCGCGAGGTGGCGGGTGACGCGCTGCTTCTCGTGGTGCCTGTGCGCCCTCCTGCTCGCGACAGCGCCCGCGTGCGCCGTGGGCAACCGCCTGGTCGGTAGCCGCAGCGACTACGTGGCGTATCGAAAGACGCGCGTCGCGGAGGCCGAGCTCGACCGGCTCGGCGCCGCCAATCGCTACCTCAAAGACCACCCGGACGGGCGCTACCATGAAGAAGTGGCCGGCTGGTTTCCCGCAGCCGAGCAGCGCTACGTGAAGCGCGCGCACGATCGCCCCAGCATGCTCCGCGCGTACCTGGCGGCGTTGCCGGACGGGCCGCGCGCGGGCGACGTCCAGGCACGCCTGACCGAGCTCGAGATCTATCAGGGTTATCAGAACCGCGACGCCCAGCGCGAAGCGGAGCGGCTCTCGCGGGTCGCGCGCGAGCTGGGCGACGCGACCGAGACGCGGCAGGCGTTCGTGCGCCAGCTCTCGGAGCTCGTCAAACGGCTAGCGACGCTGCGCTCGTTCGGCAAGCCGCTCGCCCAGGGCGAGCCGGCGTTGCTCTCCGAGTTCAGGGACGCATCGGGCAAGCTCGAATGCGCGACGGACCGCTGCTCGAAGACCTTCTTGCTCTCGTACGCGGTACCCGGTCAGTCGCAGTTCGTGGCGCGTGACCTCGCGCTCGAGCTCTCGATCCGGCTCTACGCCGGACGGATCGTGGATGCGGAGCTCGCGGGGCCCGAGCTCTGGAGCCGGCTCGGGGAAGCCGTCGAGCGGCGCGCCGTCTCGGAGCAGAGCCTCTCGGCGCGCGTCGATGCCCTCGCGCGCTCCGCGCAGGTACTCGAGAACGTGCTCGAATCCCGGCTGCCGGCCGCCGAGTGCGCGGGCGAGGTCGTGGCGCCGCAGCTGCTCGTCCGCGACTGCCGTGGCGTGCGCATCGAAATGCGCGCCGGCGTCGAAGAGCCGCCCCGCGACGTGTTGGTCGTCAGCCCATCTCGCAGGCCGCCGGCGCCCTAAACGGCCAATTACCGCCCGCACCCGCGCGCGATCACCGAGAAGCCGAACGCCGCGCTCACCAGCGCGCCAATCGTGACCAGCAGCGGCCGCCGTCGCGTCTTCGGTGCGCTGCTTTCTCGGAAGACCCGAGCGGCGAGCACGCGCCGCTCGTAAGTGTCGAGCGGACGGTACAGCTCGACGCGGTTTGCGAAGTCGCGATCGCTCGAGGCGCGTCGCTCGAGCTCTCGTCGATCGGCTGGAGTGAGCTGGCCGAGCGTGTAGCGCTCGAGCAGCGCTTCCTCGGCGTCGGCCGAGCTCGGCAGGTTGGAGACGTCGGCCACGAAGCTCCGCAGCGGTTGGCGACGCTCCGTTTCCCAGCCCCGGAGCAGGCGGGCACCGGCGGTGAACAGCGCCGCGAACAGCTGGTGCGCGCGCTGGCTCACGTCCTCGCGCAGCGGCAGGTCCGGACCGCGGCTCCGCCACAGTGCGCCCGCCACGCGCGCTTGGATCACGGGCCCCAGGTACGCTGCGAGCTCCTCCACTGCGCTCCGCTCGCCGCGAATTGCCCGCAACACGAGGTCACGGTCTTCTTCGATGAAGCGACGCTACGACCGGGCTATTGCCCGAGCAATAGTAAGAAAGCCGGCTGCACGCGGGCGATCAGATGCGGATCTTCACCGCAGCCGGCAGCACGCTGGCGATCAGCGGCAGACGCCCCGGCGTCTCGCCGTCGAGGTCGATCAGCACTTTGTCCGTAGATTGCAGCGGCTCGGCGCGGATCTCGCTGCCGCGCGCGAAGGCCACGCCCTTCTTGCCGAGGTGCGTGCCGCGATAAATGTCCTGGGTGAAGGTGAGGCTCTCCAAGTTCGAGATGTCGTGGAACGCCACCACGTCGAGCCGGCCGTCGGTGGGGTCGGCCTCGGGCGCGACCATCATGCCGCCGCCGAAGTAGCGACCGTTCGCCATCGCCACGTTCAGGACCGGCGCTTCGATCAAGGTCTCTCCATCGACGATGACCCGCACGGGTTGCGGGCGGTACACCAGCATCGCGCGCAGCGTACCGAGGAAGAACGCGGCCTTGCCGCCGAGCCACTTGGGGCCTGCGTTCACCAGGCTGTCGGTGAGGCCCCCGAGCCCGAAGCTCGCGATGTTCACGAACGCGCGCAGGCAAGGGCGCCCGTCGTTGTCGTGAAAGCGCAGCACGCCGAGGTCGACCGGGCGCGGCGGATTCGAGATCAGCCGTGTGACGGCCTCGGCGTCCGAGGTCCCGAGCCCGAACGTGCGCCGGAAATCGCCGCCGGTCCCGGCGGGAATCACGGCCAGATCGGGACCCTGCACGGGCTGACCCTGTTCGTCGATGTAGGCCTGGCAGACCTCGTTCATCGTGCCGTCGCCGCCCATCACGGCCAGGCATTCGATGCCCTCGTGGCTCGCCTCGCGCACGATCCGCGGCGCGTCGCCGGGGGCGCGGGTCTCGGCGACGTCGGCGGAGACCCCCGCGCGCTCGAGCGCCGACAGTAAAAGGGGGAGGCGGCGAAGGTTTTTACCGCCGCCAGCCTTGGGATTCAGGAGCACACGGACCCGCATCTTGGGCGGGCAGTCTTACAGCTTTCTCGAGCCGAGTTCTCTCGGAAAACACGGCCCAAAGCCGCGGCGGGCGGCGCCGGTGCGGGGCGCCGTGCGATACAAATTGCCATCCAGGTCAGAAAATACCGCTAGCTTTTCGGCACCTCCCGGGCGAGGACAGCTCAGCCGACGGGTCCCCGAGACATGCCCAGCATGACAGGGGGCTTGAACGCCGAAACGCCCCAAGTTATCGTCGAAAACAGATTTCTATTCCAAGGTCGCGACCATCGCGGCCGATATTGCGGACACAGGGTATCAGCGACATGGCGACCGAGGATGCACGCAAGCTCTTTGTTGCGGGCTTGCCGGAGTCCATGAGCGAAGATGATCTGCGGCGGTTGTTCGAAGAAACCGGAGGAAAGGTTGTAGACGTCAGCCTTCCGAGGGATCGCGCCACGGGCAAAGTGCGGGGCTTCGGCTTCGTCACGTTCTCCACGGCCGACGAAGCAAGCCGCGCGCGGGACGCGCTCGATGGCTCATTGCAGGGAGGTCGATCGATCTCCGTTCGACCGTTCTCTTCAGAACCACCGCGCCGAGGCGAAGGCGGTGATTTTCGAGGGCGCGAATCTCACGCGCCGGGGCCACCGAGCGTGGGCGGCGGCGATCGCAGCGGTCCCGGTGGTGCGGGCGGCGGCGAGGATCGAACGCTGTACGTCGGCAACCTGCCGTACGACACCACGCAACAAGAGCTGACGCAGGTGTTCGGCGATCTCGGCGTCGGTCCGGTCGCGCGCATCCATCTGCCGAGCGGCCCCGACGGGCGCTTGCGCGGGTTCGGTTTCGTGACGCTCGGTTCCGCCGAGGCGGCGAACGCTGCGATCCTGTCGCTGCGCAACGCCGACGTGCGCGGCCGGCGCCTGATGGTGAACATCGCTCATCCGCGTGGCGCGCCGGGTGCGGGTGGAGGCGGCGGCGGGTTCTCGGAGCGGCCGAGCTACGGCCCGCGTCCCGCCGACGGCCCGCGCTTTCCGACCGAGCCGCCGATGTCGTTCGAGAATCGGCCCGCTGCCGATCGGCGGCCCCGTCCCGGCGGCGAGACGGACTGGTCCGAAGAGGCCAAGAAGAAGAAGAAGAAGGGCAAGGGCGCAGGCCCGAGCGCCAGCCGCGAACCGCGCGGAGCTGCACGCGAGCGCGGTGGCGGTAGCAACTGGCAAACCTGGGGCGACCCGGACGACGACAAATAGGCGGGCGAGCGCGCGGTCGGACTGATGGCCGGCCGCGGCCGCTTCGGGCGTTGCGCGCACTTGCGCCCACGTGCTACGACGGGACCCCCGAGAGCAGCTGCGAAGCGTGCGTCCGAGGCTTTCCCTAATCGAATCACGCTTCTCGGAACTGAATCTCGCGATAGCCCTTCGATTCGCGCTTACGCCCTCGTCATGCTCGAACCCCTGCGGTTTCCACTGTCTCTCTGCGCCGACCTCGGTTACGGCGTGGTAGCTCGCGCTCCGAGCTCGGTCGCGGTGACGCCGATATCGGTTACGCGGCTGCCGTCGCGAGCCGTTGCTGAGTCCCCCACATGATCTTCGATTGGCTCTACGGCCTGTTCTCCAACGACCTGGCCATCGATCTCGGGACAGCCACGACGCTGATCTACGTGAAGGGGAAGGGCATCGTCAGCTGCGAGCCGTCCGTGGTCGCGGTCTCGCGCGATGCCCGCGGCGAAAAGCGGGTGCTGGCTGTCGGCCGTGAGGCCAAAGACATGCTCGGGCGCACGCCCGGGAACATCCAGGCCATTCGCCCGTTGCGAGACGGCGTGATCGCCGACTTCGAGATCACGGAGGCGATGCTCCGCTACTTCATCGCGCGCGCCCACAACCGGCGCACGCTGGTCAAGCCGCGGATCATCATCTGCGTGCCCTTCGGCATCACCGAGGTCGAGAAGCGCGCCGTGAAGGAGAGCGCGGAGAGCGCCGGCGCGCGCGAGGTGTACCTGATCGAGGAGCCGATGGCGGCGGCGATCGGCGCAGGCCTGCCCATCACCGAGCCGAGCGGCAACATGGTGGTCGACATCGGCGGCGGCACGACCGAGGTCGCGGTGATTTCTCTGGCCGGCATCGTTTACTCGCAGAGCGTGCGGGTCGGCGGCGACAAGATGGACGAAGCCATCGTCGCGTACATGAAGCGCAAGTACAACATGGCGATCGGCGAGCAGACGGCCGAGCGCATCAAGATCAGCATCGGCAACGCCTACCCGCCCGAGCAGCAGCTCACGATGGAAGTGAAGGGGCGCGACATGGTGGCCGGCGTGCCGAAGACGGTGGTCGTCAACTCGGACGAGATCCGCGAGGCGCTCAGCGAACCGATCAACGCGATCGTCGAGGCGGCCCTGCTCGCGCTCGAACGCACGCCACCGGAGCTCGCGGCGGACATCGTCGACAAGGGCGTCGTGCTCACGGGCGGCGGCGCGCTGCTCAAGAACATCGACGTGCTCTTGCGCGAAGAGACGGGCCTGCCCGTGATGGTCAGCGACGACCCGATCAGCGCGGTCGTGCTCGGCAGCGGCAAGACGCTCGACCACATCGAGCTCTTGAAAGAGGTCACGATTGGGTGACGTGAGCACCGATCTCGGGGGGCGTGACGTGCGCCCAGGGGATCGGGGACGGCGGCACCTATGAGCCCTTTCAAGCGCTACCGTGACACGGTGATCGTGGTGCTGCTGCTGGCAGCGCCCTTCTTCTTCCTGCGCGCGAGCGTGCGCAACCCGAGCGAGCTCACGCCGCTCGACGAGGCCGTGCTGCGCATCGCGGCGCCGCTCGAGTACGTGTCGGCGGCCCTGGCGCGCGGCGTCTCGGCGCTGATCGGCGAGTACGTGTACCTGGTCGACGTCAAGGCCGACAACAACCGGCTCTCCTACGAGAACGCGCGGCTGCGCACGCGGATCAGCGAGCTCGAGCACGGCGAGACCGAAAATCGACGCCTGAAGCGGCTGCTCGGCCTGCGCGACACCGTGCCGGACGAGACCGTGAGCGCGGTCGTGATCGGCAAGGACACGACCGAGTACTTCCGCGTCGCGCACCTGCTCGTGGACACGCCGAACCCGCGCGTCCGCGTGGACATGCCCGTGATCTCCTTGAACGGCAC
>JALYWZ010000156.1 GCA_030852505.1 Myxococcota bacterium
CGCGCGGTGGCCCCATTGAAGCCGCGTCCTGCCCCGGATCGCTCCGGGATGCTGAGAGAGCGTTCCACCGCGTTCGCGCGGTGGCCCCATTGAAGCACGTTTCTGTTCTGCGAGCCGAGGCCACCTTACGCCGCGTTCCACCGCGTTCGCGCGGTGGACCCATTGAAGCATGACCAAGGGGGCCGACTGGTCCCTGCAGAAGAACGTTCCACCGCGTTCGCGCGGTGGACCCATTGAAGCCCTGTTGAGCGAGGGCAGCGCTCGACTGCCAGTGCCGTTCCACCGCGTTCGCGCGGTGGCCAAAATCCGTCTCCTAACCTGCCTGGCCCCATTCGGCACCGAGATCGCGCGGGCCCTCATAACCCTCCAAATTGCTGGCGAATCAGCAGGTTTTTTGCTACATTCAGTGACTCCTCCAAACCATCCCGGTGCCTTTTGAGTGAGCCGAGCGAGCCGAGTGAGCCAATCGCGCTGGTGGACGGCGCAAGCTGCCTTCTCCACGAGTTCCGCGAGGCGTTCCGCGCCGAGTTCGCGCAGCTCCATGGCCAGGAGGCCCTGCTCCAACAACTGCGAAACAGCTGGGATCCTGCCGACTATCTCGACCCATTGCTGCCCCCGTTGGAGCAACGGGACGGTGGCCGCCAAGGTCACGAGCAAGCGGCGCAGCGCCGCGTGAGCGCTGACGCAGGCGCTGAGCGCTGAAACCGCGGATCAGCGCTCGTCATACTCGGGGTTGGATGCGGTTTCAGGATGCGAAGGTGGCTCTGGGCGTCAGCTTCGCTGCGCTGGCGCTCGGCTGCCGCTCGGCGCCGACCGTTGCCACGCAGTCGAGCGCACGGCCGAGCTCGGCAGCCCCCGTCAGCTCGTCGCCAGTCGCTGTAGCGTCAAGGCCTTTGCCCTCGGCAGCCCCGGCTACTCCTCCGAGTCCGGAGCCGCTCGATCCACTGGCGTTGCCGTCGGTGAAGCCGGCGCCGTGCGCTGCGGTCGGGCGCGGCAAGGTGCGGCGCGTGTTGTCGGCGACCGAGCGCGCACCGTTACTCGAGGCCGCGCGGGCTGCGTGGGACCCGGAGGCGGACTGGATGGCCCCGAGCGGTTGCGTCGAGCAGGTGAGCATTTCGTGCGCCACGGACCTCGACGGCAAGGCGGGGGACGAAGTCGTCGGCGAGATCCGTTACATTGCCGGGACCGAGCCGTGCGCAGCCGCCCGCTCTCGCCGTGTGACGTCTACTCGGGCGCTGCTCGCGTTCGTGCCGCCAACTCCGGATTCAGCGGGGTGGCGTTTGCTGGGGCTCATCGGCTACGACGGCTTCGAAGTCCCGGGCGAGGAGTCGCCGGCCACGACCCAGCTCGCCGGCTTCGTACGCCTGCCCGACGGGCGAACGGCGCTGCGCGTGACTCGCGCGAACGACGGCGGGGATTGCTCGGGCCAGCGTCTCGTCGACCTGCTAACGGCGACCGACGGTAAGCTGACCGAGATCGCCTCCCGAGAGCTCCGTGCCTGCAACGCGCCCTGAGGGCGAGGGCGAGGGCGAGGGCGAGCGCTTACTCGTAGAAGTCGCGGGGCAAGAGGAGGCGGAACTGGCCTTGTTCCTGCTCCCCATTTTCGTACGTGAACGAGCCCCAGCCCAGGATCACGCGGCCATCGTCGGACATATCGGAAGGGTAGAAGACGAAGTCCTGAAACAGGACCCCGTCGACAGCGAGCAGGTCGACGAGGCTCCGATAGCCGTGCCCGGCCGTCCAGACGCGGGCTACCGGGGGGGCCGTGTATGAAACGTCGGTCACGAGCACGATGTTGCCTCGGGAGCTGATGCCCGGAATGCTGCATTGCTCCGAGGCGGGACACGGCATTACGGTGAGGTCATCGGGTGGTCGGAAGAGCGCGACTTCATACAGGTCGCCGTTGGCGTAGTTGGGCGGCGCGATGTGGCCTGTCGAGGTCGAGAAGTCGGAGCTGATGATGTCCCACGGTGTCTCCTCATACACGGTCTCGTTCAAAGAAACGTCCGTGAAGAACAAGCCTCCGAGGAAGGGGCAGCCCAACCCGAAGTAACAATAGTTCAGGCCCCCAGCCAGCAGCTCACCGTCGTAGCGCACGTGGCGAAGCGAGCGCAGCTCGGTGGTCTCGAGGAAGGTGGCTTCTCCGTCGAGCGCCCAGACGACTGGGCGGGTCTCGCCGAACGGGATGGCGGGATAGATGTGCAGCAGGTCGCCCACGGTGACGGCGCCGTCCGCCGACGTGGCGTACGGGATCGCGACCCAGGTCGGTGGCTCGCCCGGCAACACGACGAGCGGCGTGTCGGCCTTCTTGATGAAACCATCGAAGCGCGATTTCCGCCCGACAATCACCGAGCCGTCGCAGCTGATGGCGGTCGGGGTACCGGAGGTTTCTGGATCCACCCAGTCCCAGACGCCGCCTTTCCAAAACACGGGACGATGGCCGTCGGGATCGGCGAGGTATCGGTCGGCGACGTAGCTGGTGACCACCACTTCGCCGTCGGCGCTGAGCTTCCACGGCCCCGCCTCTTCGACGAGGTCGTCGAACGGCAGCGCTGGCAAGAGCTCGAAGCGCGCTTGGGACGGCCACTCGCCGGCGGCACACCCGAGCACTGGCTCGCCCACCTCGGGCTCTGCTCCGCCCGAGCCGGCTTCGCCGCCTTCTCCTGCGTCTGCGCCCACGCCGCCGGCACCACCAGTATCGGCGCCGCCGCTGCCCCCTCCGCCGCCCGCCCACTCCGGAAGGTCACAGAACGGCGGCCACAGCAGACCGAGCATCGCCAACGGCGCCGCCTGAATAGAGAGCCCTCGCAGCATGATCAATCACCTTCTTGAAACTCAATCGTAGAAGTCGCGGGGCAGGAGAAGGCGGAAGTGGCCCTCTTCGTGCTCCCCACTTTCGTACGTGAACGAGCCGGAGCCGACGATCACGCGACCGTCGTCGGACATGTCGTCGGGACGAAAGCTGAAGTCCTGGAACCGAACTCCATCGGCCGCGAGCAAGTCTACGAGACTTCGGTAGCCGTGCTCGGCAGTCCACACGTGGTCGTCCACGAGCACGATGTTCCCGCGCGAGCTGATCGCCACCACATCGCAAAACTCAGAAACTGGACACGGCAATACGGTGAGGTCATGGGGCGGTCGGAAGATTGGGACTTCATACAAGGAGCTATGAGAATAGTGCGGTGGCCCAACGTGGCCTGTCGCGGTGGAAAAATCGGAGCTGATGAACTCCCACGGTGTCTCCTCGTACACGGTCTCTTCGTAAGGCAGGCTCAAAGGCAGGCCCGTGAAGAACAAACCGCTGAGACCGGGGCAGCCCAACCCCGTGTAGCAATAGTTCAGCGCGCCACCCACTAGCTCACCGTCGTAGCGCACGTGGCGAAGCGAGCGCAGCTCGAAGGTCGGGAGATAGTTGTCCTCCCCGTCGGGCGCCCACACGACGGGCCGCGCCTCTTCGGTCACGTAATCGGGGTCATTGCGCAGCAAATCGCCCGCAATGACGGTACCGTCCGCGGACGTGGCGTACGGAGTGGCGGCCCAGTAGGGTTCTTCGCCGAGCAAGACGACGAGCGGAGTACCGGCCTTCTTGATGAAGCCATCCAGACGCGACTTCCGCCCGACTATCACCGACCCGTCGCAGTTGACGGCGGTCGGGATACCGGTGGTTTCCGCGTCTACCCAGTCCCAGACGCCCCCTTTCCAGAACACGGGACGATGGCCCTCGGGCTCGCTGTAGAGCGCCGGGTCGGTGGTGTAGTCGGTGATCACCACTTCACCGTCCGCGCTCACTTTCCACGACGCGGACTGTCCGGCGACGTCGTCGAAAGGCAGCTCCGGCAGCCGCTCGAAGCGGGCTTGGGGCGGCGATTCCCCAGCCGCACAACCGAGCACGGGCTCGCCCACTTCAGGCTCCGCTCCGCCCGACCCGGCCTCGCCGCCACTGCCTTCGCCTGCGCCCCCAGCACCACCGCTGCCACCCTCGCCGTCGGGCGGTTCTGCGGTCTCGTAGACGCTCGTGGGCCAGACGATACGGAACCAGTGGGATTCGGGAAAACTGTTCGGTTCGCGCGCGATCTCTCCGTGACCTAGAATCACGCGCCCGTCGTCGGACATGTCGAGGCCAATGAAGACGAAGTCCTGGGTGAGGACGCCGTTTTCGGCCAGCAACGTGGCGACATCTCGATAGCCGTGCTCGGCCGTCCAAATGTGCGTTGTCGGGAGGGTGGAGTTGTCGTTCACGAGCACGATGTTGCCGCGCGAGCTGATCGCCACTGCCTCGCACGGGCTCGAGGTGGGGCAAGGCAGGCGCGTGAGCTGATCAGGTCGTCGAAACACGGCGATCTCGTTCTCGCCTTCCGCATAATAGAACCCGGGCGGCAGGCGGGCGCCGGTCGACGTCGACAGATCGGAGCTCATAATGCTCCAGGGCATGTCGGGATACAGCGTCTCGTCCAGGGGAACGGGCGAGACGAATAGGCCCGCCAGGTCCGAACAGAACATCGATGACCAACAGATGTTCCTGTGCCCGGCGAGCAGCGAGCCGTCGTAGCGGAGGTGGCGCGCGGTGCGCGGCTCGCCGGGTGGCTCGAGGAGCGTTTCGTCGCCGTCACTCGTCCACATCACCGGTACGGTTTTGCCGGCGTCCGGCCCTCGCTCGATCGTGGTGTAGTTGCCGAGGACGCGGGCTCCGTCCGCTGACAGGTCCGAGGGAATGGCGGCCCAGGTCGGTGCTTTCCCGGGCAAGATCAGCGGCGGCGCGCCCGCCCGCTCGATGAAGGCATCCACGGACGTGGCCTGCCCGGCGATCACGGTTCCGTCGCAATTGATGGCCGTGGGGATGCCGAGGGTTTCGGAGTCCAGCTGGTGCCAGGCGCGGTCCTTCCACACGATAGGGCGGTGGCCTTCGGGTCCGGACGCGGGGTCCTCGTCGACGACGTAGTCGGCGAGCACCACCTCACCGTCCGCGCTCAGCTTCCACAGCTGCGCCCCGCCCCGGCCGTCCTCGAAGGGAATATCCGACAGGATCTCGAGCCGCGCCTGCGACGACCGCCACTTGCCGCCAGCGCAACCCAGCACGGGGTCGCCTGCCTCGGGCACCGCTCCTCCCGACCCGCCGTCTCCGCCCTCTCCTGCTGCCGCCCCCGCGACACCACCCGAAGGCGCGCCGCCGCCAGGCGCTCCGCCGTTTCCACCACCGCCGCCGGGCCATTCTGGAAGATCACAGAACGGCGGCCACAGCACACCGAGCATCGCCAAGGGCGCCGCCTGAATCGAAAGTCCTCGCAACATGTTCCATCATTTCCGCGACTCAGCGTCGCGCCTTCACGTCCGAGCCTGAGTCGCTGATGCCGTCCGGGACTTCGTAAACCCGACGCGGCAGCACGACGCGGAACCACCCGCTTTCCTGCTCGCCGTTTTCGTGGGTAATCGTACCTGAACCGAGAATGACGCGGCCGTCGTCGGACATGTCGACGGCGTTGAAGCCGAGCTCGCTGAAGGGGACGCCGTCCGCGGCGAGCAGCGCGGCGATATCTTGAAAGCCGCGTTCGGCCGTCCACAGGTACGCGCGCAAATACGCGTTCACGAGCACGATGTTGCCTCGCGAGCTGAGTGCCACGGCGTCGCACGCCGCTCCCATCGGGCAAGGCAGCTGGGTCAGCTGATCGGGACGCCGGAACACCAACACCTCGTTCGACTCCCAAGGGTGGTGGTAGAGCGGCGGCAAGGTTGCGCCGGTCGCCGTCGAAAGATCGGAGCTCATCACGCTCCAGGGCATGTCCTCGTAAAACGTCCCGTCGGAAGTCGGGGACCACACGAACAAGCTCGCGAGCGAGTCACAGAACTTCTGCAAGCAGATATTTCGGTGCCCCGCGACCAGCGAGCCGTCGTAGCTCACGTGGCGAAGGGTCCGCGGCTCTGGCGGATCGAAAAACCACATTTCGCCCGCAAGCGTCCACCACACGGGAATCGTTTCGCCGGCCCATGGCCCATCCTCGACCTTGGTCAGGTTGCCGCCAATGCGCGTCCCGTCCGCCGACATGGCTTCGGGAATCGGCGCCCACGGCTCTTCGCCAGGTAGAACGACCAGCGGCGTGTCGGGCGTCTTGATGAACCCGTCGAGGCGCGATCGACGTCCGGCAATCACGCTCCCGTCGCAGTTGACCGCAGTCGAGATGCCGGTCGTGTCGGCATCGACCCGCTGCCAGTCGCCGCCGTTCCAGAAAATGGGACGGTGGCCGTCGGGCTCGTTATAGAGGTCGCCGTGGGCAATGAGGTAGTCGGCGATCACCACCTCGCCGTTGGCGCTCAGCTTCCGCAGGTCGGCTTCGCCCACGCCGTCGTCGAACGCGACCGGAGGCAGCGGCAATAGCTCGGCTTTCGACGGCCACTCCGGCGCGGAACAGCCGAGCACGGGATCGCCCGCGTCGCCGGAGCTGCCGCCGCTGCCTGCACCGCCACCACCAGTCGCGCCGCCCTGACTCGAGTTGCCGCCGGTGTCCCCGCCGCCGCTTCCATCGCCGGGTAGCGGAGGCAGATCGCAGAACGGCGGCCACATCACGGCCAGCGCCAGCGGAGCCGCGTGCATGGGAAGTCCTCGCAACATGTTGCAGTCACCTCCGCGACTCAGCGTCGCGCCCTCACCGCTATAGCAATTCGACGTCAGCGTCGACGGGGGAATTGACATCTCCGATCTTCGGGAGTGCGGGCGCACGCTGGGTCTAATTCCACGCTGCACTTCGTGCGCTTTGTCCATCGCGACCGGTCATTTGAGTTCGAAACAAATTCGAACTCTGATAAACGCGTTGGCGACGGCGCGTTGGCGCTGCCGAGGAGTTCCCCATGAGCAGCCGGATCCTGATTGCGTGGCCACTTGCCGTCAGCGGTTACCTTCCAATTCAGTGCGACGGAACGTCGTGGCCGCCTGACGAGAGCGGCGGCGCGGCGGGCAACAGCTCGGAAACGGGCGGGACTGCGAGTGAAACCGGCGGAACCGCGAACGAAACCGGCGGTAGCGCGACCGGCGGAACGAGCACGGGCGGCAATGACGGCGATCCAGAAGATCCAGCGAATGAGCCCATTCTAGGCTGCGACGCGGGCGTTCGGCCCGAGCAGGGCACGTCCGAAACCCTGCCCTGGCAGCGCCTCTACTGGCCCGAGTTCGTGACCGGTGTGAGCGCGAACGGAGAAGTCGTCCTCGGCTACACGACGGTATGGGATCTAGTGACCGACGACTACCTGCATCGCCCGGTGGTGTCCGACGGTTCGGACTGGCAGACTGTGGTGCCGGAGGCGGCTTCGACGAAGGCCGTGATCAACTGCGACGGAACCGTCGTCGCGGGCGGCTACGATCGCCTGCACGGTTTCATCAAACGGGCGGGACAGGCTCCCGTGATCTTGATTGGCAAGGGCAATTGGGCCACGGAACCGAGCGGCATATCGGCTGACGGCACACGCGTCGTCGGCAACCTGGCCTACCACGGTGACACCTGGAACGGTTTCGGGATGGATCCGGTGGTCTGGACGGATCTCGGTGTCGCCAGTTACCTGTGGCCGAAAGAGCCGCGCATGGCGCTCCACATCACCTTCGACGGCGGGCTGATTGCGGGGCTGACCGACCACTGCAACTACCCGGCCGCAGCAGCCAACTGCGGGGTCCAGGAGCACCTCTTCACGTCCACGGGGCGGCCCAACGAAACCCTCTATCCCGGCGCGCCAGCCAAGCTGATGAGCTCCGACGGGAGCACGTTCGCGGACACCCGCCTGGTCCCGCAGCCCAATGGCTTGCCGCCCCTGTCTTTCGCGCGGATTTTCCGGCCGAGCTCCGGGCTGACCGAGGTGGCCTGCCCGCCCGATGACCCGTGCGAGGTCGTGGACATCAGCTCTCGCGGAAACATCCTGCTTCTGAACGCGCGGAGGCCTCTCTTGTGGACCAAGCGGCACGGGCTTCGGCTCCTGCGCCACGTGTTGGTGGAAGACGGCGTGAACTTGCCCTTCCACCGCTTCTCGGTGACCGCCATGTCGGACGATGGTCGCGTCATCGTCGGGCACGGGTATCCGCTCAATCCGGTCAACCTCGAGGATGCGCCCCTCCCCGATGGGCCCCGCCCGTGGAGTGCTTTCCGCGTCACGCTGTCGCGCAACGCGTACGAGTGAGCAGGCGCTCGGCTTACTGCCCCGAAATCCAGGTTTCGCTGCGGCTCGGGGTCGGGCTCGGGCTCGGGCTCTCGCTCGGGATCGGACCGGATAGCGGGATCTGATCGAGCGGTAGCTGCACTTCCGAGACGGGCGCTTTGCGTCGCAGCACGGGAAACCCGACGCTGAAGATCAGGATCGTGAACAGCACGGTCGCAAACACGATCGCGGAGAGCTCCCCCGTGCCGGCGATGCCGAGCGCGGCCGGCAACGTGGCCAGCACGCCCGCGGCCATTCCGCGCGGCAGCGCCACGACCACCAAGCGCCGGTGAATGGCGTCGATGCTGCTCTTCCACAGGGCGGCGCGTACCGACAGCCAGCGCGCACCGAGCAGCACCAGCGCGAGCGCCGTGCCGAGCGCAAACAGACCCCAGGGCGGCCCGAGCATCGCGCCGATGAACGCGAAGAAGAAGGACTTGATGAAGAACGCGACCTGCGCGTGCACGTCGCGCACGCCCGGCCCGAGATCGATCTCGCTGGTCGCGCCGAGCTTCTTCGCGATGGGTCCCGCGTTGCCGACGACCACGGCGAAC
>JALYWZ010000739.1 GCA_030852505.1 Myxococcota bacterium
GCCGAGGAGCGCCGACGGCTCGCCGTCTCCGAGCGCAGCGACGCGCGCTCACGGCGCTTCCGGATCGCGGGCTGGACGGGCGTCGGCCTCGGAACCGCGGCCATTGCGGCCGGAGGCGTGCTCGCGGCCTCGACTTTCTCGCTGCGCGATCGCGCCGAGAAGGAAAGCCAGGCTCGCGCCGCGGAGCGCAATGAACAGATCGCTGACCGTAACCTCGCGGCCACGCTGTTCCTCGCTGGCGGCGGCGCCGCGCTCGGCACCGGTATCGCCCTGTTGTTGTGGGATACCGCGTCGCCCGCCGAGCTCAGCGTGTCTGCTTCGGCGTTCGATGTCCGCACGACCTGGCGATTTTGATGTTCCCTTCGTCCGGACGCTGCTCGCGATTCGTTGTTGGAGCAGGAGGCACCCATGAATTGGCTCGACTCTAGCCCCGCGATCCTGCTCCTCGTCACCGCCGGCCTGACCGCCGGCGCCTGCGCGGGGGAAGTTTCACTGGAGGGCAAACCCTGTCCGTGTGAGAGCGGTTGGGTCTGCTGCAGCGACGGCTTTTGCGCCCGCGACCCGCGCAGTTGCTCGAGCAGCGCGGGAGCCCCCGGTGAGGGGGGCAGCGGCGATAGCAGCGCCGAGGGCGGCAGCGGCGATAGCAGTGCCGAGGGGGGGAGCAGCGGCGACAGCTTCAGCCGCGGCGATGGCGGCACGGGCGCTGCGTCCCCCGAATGTCCGGGGAGCGTGGACTTCGAGACGAACAGCGCCGAGAGCCTGGCGCTCGGCCCGCACAACCGCGTCTTCCTCGCTCCGTCGATCGCGCCGGACCCCGTACAGAACTACGACGACCAGGTCGTCTTTCCGGGACCGACGCTGTCGCTGCTCGCGAAATTTCCCGAGGCTTCGAGCGACGCCCCGGAGGATCCGTCTGCGGGCGCAGCGCTCGAGCCCTGGCTCGGCGAGCTGTCGCTGCTTCCCGAGGGATGCGAGCCGGGATCTCTGACCGGAAAAACCGTGAGGGTGCGGTTGCTCTGGAATCTCGATGGCGCGATTGTCGGCGCGCCTCCCCACGGCGTTTTTCTCGGCAGCTACGTCGACGGTGAGCCTGTGTGTTACCCCGATGCCAGCCAGGTGCAGCTCGGGCACGAGCGCACCGGCATGGCCACGGGCACGCGCGCGCTCAACACGTTGAACCCGATCGTGCTCACGCACACCTTCACCGAGGACGAGGATTCGGCCTATCTTCGCGTGTATCTGCTCGAGGACTTCGAGATCGAGACCACTGTCTACGTCGAAAGCGTCACCTGGGGCGAGGGAGATTTGGGTGGCGCCGGCGAAGAGCCAACCGGCGGCAGCGGAGGAATCGGCGGAGCCGGAATGGGCGGACACGCGACCGGCGGATTCACGTTCGGCGGATCCTCCGACACCGGAGGCACGACGGGGGGCGGCGGTGACTCCGGCGTCGTCGAATGCACGCGCCCCCAAGCAGAAGCGTGCCCCGAGACGTGCGACGCTCCGAGCGCGGCCTGCCTCCAGAATGAGGACGAGCAGGTTCCGGAGCAGAGCGTGCACCTCTCTGGCACCGTCAGCGCCGTCGCTCAGGAACCCTGGGCGTGGCCGTACGATTGCCTCGGCATGCGCGGTCCATTTGGCGGCGCGCAAACGGAACGGGTCCGC
Organism: Myxococcota bacterium; assembly: GCA_030852505.1. GTDB lineage: Bacteria > Myxococcota_A > Polyangia > Polyangiales > Polyangiaceae > PMG-095. The sequence continues at coordinate 1,663 of JALYWZ010000739.1, forward strand.
GTGGACCTGCTCGACGACCAGGGAAAGACCTGGACTTTGTCGTTTCTGCCCGAGTTGATCGAAGAGGAGCGCTTTCGAGCGGACGACGAGCTCCAGATCGACTTCGAGCGCATGCAAGCGAACGTCTTCAACGTCAGCCGCAAGCTCAGCGTGACTCGCGACGGTGAGCCCGACGCGTTCTTCATCGATGCGACCGGCGCGAAGGTCTTCCAGAGCGACGGCGAGGGGCTCGCTTTCACGACCGGCGACCTCTCGTGCGCGTACTCGGTTCCGGGCTTCGACGGCTGCACCACGGCGCGCCACACGGTCATCGCCACGAGCAGCGGCACCGAAGAGACGACCGATCCCTGCCGCGCCTCGCTCGACGGCTTCACGGTCAGCGCGCGCTTCCAGTACGCGGGCAGCGCTCCTGCCAGCTGCAATGCCAGCGCTGGGTCCTGCGATGCCCAATCGAGCTTCGTCGCGAGCGGCGTGCGCGAGCGCTGAGCTCAGCGCGTCCCATCCACGCGGTAGCGCGCCAGATCGAGGTGGAGGTGATCGTGGTGCAGCCGATCGAAGTATTCGGTGAGCACCACGGAGAACACTCCGTCGTCGTACGAGCGGCGAGCGAGGGCGCGCAGAAAGCGGCCCTCGCTCGTCGTGGGTTCCTTGCCCGGACTGCCGAAGTGCCGCGCGACCGAGACCGTGCGGCCATCGGCCAGGCGAAAGCTGCGGATGTCGATGGCGTTCGCGTAGCTGTGCTCGCTGACGAGCGCGAAGCGCGCCATCTGCCTGCAGCTGTAGGTCCCGCCCTGTTCCACTTTCACGACGCGGCTCCCGAGCTCCCGCTCGGAAACCTCTGCCAGCACCGCTTCGAATCGCCCGAGCGCAAGCGCCATCCCACAGCTCACGAGCGGCGCCGAGCTCCAGCGCACCCCGCCTTTCGGTCCGCGATAGACCACCGCCTCGGGCGCGCCGCACTCCGCGCCGCTCCGCAGCTTGCGCCGCGGCAGCTTCGCCGCCGTGAACCGAATCCCCGCGCGCTCGAGCCGCTCCGCGCAATCGGGGATCGACTCGGGCGGCGCGACGACCGCGTCATTGGTCGGATCCAGATCCGCGCGCCCCGGCTCCGGTTCCGCCTCTGCGGCCTCGGTCGTTGACCCGACCACCATCACCAACCCCAAAATCAGAGCAAAGAGTCGCAAGCCCTCGTCTGACACGAACGCTCGCGGGTCCTTGGGCACCCTCGCACGCGGACCGCACGCGGGCGCGCACGCGCTCGAACCCGGTCTCCCCACAACAATCAGCTGTATTTGGCAGGATCCTCGCTGGCACGACGGTTGCTCAAGCGCTCGGCCATGAACAGCCGGATGACCGCGATCGGTACGAGTTTGGCGTCTCTCTCCTGGCTCCTCTGCGCGGGGGCGCTTTCGAGCGGGTGCGCCGTCGAGGCGCTCGAGACTCCAGAAGAAGAAGGGGCCGATGTCGGCGAGACCGACCAGGCCGTGATCCGCGCCAGCGCGACCCTCGAGGCGCCGTGGGCCGTGCAGCTCGTGGACGATACCGCTTGCACCGCCGAGGCCCTGACGCGGCATTGGTTGATCACCGCCGCCCATTGCGTGTTCGGCAAGCCCGCGTTCAAGAGCGGCCGCACCGTCCAGGCAGTGAACCCGAGCAGCGGCGCCATGACCACCGTCTTC
>JALYWZ010000740.1 GCA_030852505.1 Myxococcota bacterium
GAGCGGCGACTCTCAGCCCGAGGCCTTCGCCCGCTCGACCACCGCGGCCGCGTCACCCACGCGAACCCGCCCCGCTTCAACCACCTGAAGGTAGATGCCGCGGAGGTGAAGGCGTCGGTGAGCCGGCGCGACGCTCATCTGCAACGGCGCGAGGCCGAAGCGCTGCACCCATTTTTTGCAACCCTTGTGGGCTCGCGGCGTGACGCGCAGCAACGCTTGACCCAGGCGCACGAGCGAGCCCGTCGGCAGATTCTCGGACGAGAGCTCGAGCTCCAAGAACAAGTTGTCGCCGTGCAGCTCGAGCGGCTGCCCGTTCGCGATCACGCGCGCGAAATCGGCGCGCACCGTGGCGAGCTGGTAGTCCGGGCCGTACTTGTCCTGACCAAACCAGCGATCACCCGGCATGCCTTCCCGTTCGGTGAGTCGCGCTTCTTCGTGGAGCGTGCGCTCCCCTCTCGGTCCGCGAGCCACGAGCAATACCACCTTGCCCGCGTCGCGCGGCGCCGGCGCGAGCCGCGCGATCGCTGCTTCGAGCGCCGCGCGCGTCAGGTGCCGCGCCCTATCCCCGCGCAAGCCCTCGAACCTCAGCGTCTCCGTATCGAAGCTCGCCGGTTCTGCGACCTCGAGCTCTTCCTTCGTCGGCTCCACCACGCCGTGGAGCTTAGCGACTCCAGCGCCACCGTCGAGCCACGGTTACGGATCGGTTACGGATCAGTCGACGTCGGCCTCAGGCAAGCGAGGTACAGCCGCGACTCGGGGCGCAGGATGTTCGGGCCGAATCGAAGGATGCGCGGAGCCTGTGGGGGGCACTCGGCGAGGAGCGCGCGCCGCGCTTCTCGGGCCGCGTCGTCGTTCGGCTCGCCGGCTGCGGGCTCGTCGTTGACGACGCAAAAGCCGGGCTGGTCGAACGGCGCGAGATCGGTGCGACAGGTGCGGAGCGCGTCGGCCTCGAACTGTTGGATCTCGCAGGTGCAGGAGCTGACGAAGACGTTTTCGAACGTACTGGCGACGTCGACACGCGGCTCCGCGCGACCCGGACGTTCGGAGCAGGGCGTGCAGACGAAGTCGGGCGGGAGGGTCTCGATGACGAAGCAGCTGGTGCTGCCATCGGATTCCATCGGCAAGTCGCGGGTGATGCACTGATCGAGCAGCGCGGACTGCATGCGCGCGACGAGTGAGTCCAGCGCCGGGACGTAGCCTGCGTTTCGATCGCCCGCGGTCGAGACCTCGTTGAGCTTGGGGCAGATCGATGCGACCACGGCGTTGCCGGTGAGATCGCCGAAAGCCTTCAACACTTCGAGCTGTCGGATGCCGGGGGAAGCGGAAGCGTGCGTCTGGGTGAGGCCGTGGCAGACCGCGCGTTCGTACTGCTGGTCCGATTCGGTGCACTCGCAGCCAGCATCGCCCGAGGAGCAGTCGCGCGGTTCACGGAGCGGGAACGTGCAGGCAGCTTGCAGCGCAGAGCCATCGGCCAGGTTCGACTCGTGGCCGTTGATGGGATTCGCATTCTGCTCGCTGCTGGTTGAAGGAGCGAGCACCCCGAGATCGGACGGGTGCTGTTGCGGCACGGTCGGAGCGAGCGCCGAGCGATCGAGCGGAGTCTCGTACATCAGACCGTCTTCCGGCGCAGGCGTGCCGAGAAGCCAGCTCCACCGCCCCTGTTCGACGAGCTCGTCGTGCGACAAGAAGCGCAGTGACCGATCGCTGTGCCAGTCAGCCTCGCCGGAGACGTCCTGCCAGGGCACGCCGACGATACCAGCGAGGAAAACCATCGATGGGAGACGCGGTTGGGCAAAGAGCGCGTTCAGCTCCGGCTTCACGACGGGAGCGCTCTGGAAGCCGGACCGCACGCCGTTGACGACTTCTCGAGTCAGCCCTTCCACGTACCTGGACGTGGGCTGCAAAAAGTCGACGCCGAAGCGGCGCTTCTGCTCGTAGCAGCGCAACTCCAAATGGTCTTCGGACGCCGTGTAGGCACCTTTGGAACACTCCGGGTCCGCTGCCGGAAGCGTGCAGCCACTCGGTACCGACGCCGCGCTGAGTGAACAGCTGAAGCAGCACGGATCGTTGGGATCGTCGGCACACACTGAAGTGGAACGAGGGAACACGAAGCCGCCCAGGGACAGCCCCGTGACCCATCCCTGACCGTAGTCGATGATGGAGCAGTCGTTTTCGTCCGTGAGCATCACGATCGCCACGACCGAATCGGGGCGAAGAAATGCTTTCCGCTGCGCTAGCAACGTCGCGTCCGATCCGGATCGATGCGTGAGATCATCGGCGTCCTTGAACACGCGGTCGGGTGGGTCGGGGTCGACGAGGAAGCGATACCAGGCCTCGAGCGAGGCTTCGTAGCGGCACCCGCCTTCGCCGGTGGCGAGTACGTGATCAGAGAACGCCGAAGCGAGCTCGTCGATGTCTGCGCTTCCCGGAGGCTCTGCCCGCTCGTCGGGATCCCAACTGAGAAATCCCTGACCATTCCAGCTTGGCAGAGAGTCGCGGACGCTCGGCAAGAGCCGCCCTCGATCGTCGAGCTCGCGCGTGCCGGGCATGCATGCGTCGGCCGAGCCCATGTCCCCGATGCTCGAAGTGACCACGCCGAGGTGAAGCTCGCGGATCGGCGCGAACTCCGGAACGCCCTCGGCGCAAACGCCGTTCGTGGACAGCTCGCCGGTGAACGCACCGGACGCATCGAAGCAGGCCGGATTCGCCAGGCGCTCGATGAACTTCGGAACGGCTTCGGCGAGCAGCGCTTGCTTCACCCCCATTCGCGGCGAGTTGTCGACCACGAACAAAACGTCCACTGGTGGCGGCGCCCCGAACCCGACGCGGCGGATGTAATGGAGCGGGGTAGGTGCGGCCCCTGCGGAGCCCGATGCGGCCCCCGACGAGGACCCGCCCCCATTGAACGAGCCGCCCTGGGAGGCAGGAGCGCCTCCGGTTGCAATGGGAAGGGCGCCGCCTCCACCCCCAGCCCCGGAGGTCGACGGTCCGCCGCTCGTCCCCGTGGGCACGTCGCCGGGGGTGCCGCCGCTGCCGCCGAGATCCAAGCCCGCGCTTCCTCCCGAACCTCGACGGCCGCCAACGGAGGCACCGGGACGCCCTGCTAGCTCGCCTGAGCCGCCCGATGCCGCCGGCGCCGGATCCGAGGCTGCCTCACATGCGACCGAGAACGCCGCAGCCGCGAGGCACGTCGTAAACCTCGCCGAGCTCCCACGGAGCGAACTCCCTCGCAGCACGTGGCGTACCACCGTGGTTCGGCCTGACTCCCGATTCCGCCTCGCTCAGCCGAGCGATTGCACGATCGAGCTGAAGCCGTTCTGACCGTAGCGGGCGCCCTGCGG
>JALYWZ010000157.1 GCA_030852505.1 Myxococcota bacterium
AGCTCGCGGATCGCGAGGCACGCGGCAGCGAACCGGAGTCGCGAAACGCGGGCCGTGTCGCTCGGGCTCAGCGCTCGAGAAGTCGCCGATCGTGGCGTTCTTCCCCTTCAGCAACGGATCGCTGCGACCGTTCTTCAGCGCGCACGACCTCGTCACTCCCATGTCAGCGCCCAATGAGCAGATGATCTACATGCGCTTTCGTCCGGCTTGGACGTACATCGACGCCATCCGCGAGTTTGGCCGATCCTTTTGCACCTGCGCCTTCGGTCAGACGGAAATGGGCGACCGCGTTCAAGTCGTGATCCAGGAAGCGCTCGAGAACGTCGTCAAATACTCGCTCGACGGCACGAACAGCGAGCTTACGATCTCGATTGGCCCCGAGCCGACGCAGATCGAAATCGCGGTGACGAGCCGCCCAGATCCGGCGCACGCTGACTACCTCCGGAAAGAAATCGAGAGCATCCGCGGCGCCGATCCGGCAGAGGCGTACCTGGCGGCTTTTCAACGGGCCGCGGAAAATCCGGATGGGGCATCACGTCTGGGTTTGGCGCGCATGCGACTGGAAGGTAGGGTGGAGCTATCCGTCGCCGACGCGCCGGACGGCCGCATTTCGGTAATCGCGAGAGGGAGCGCATGATGAACGTCGAAGCCGTGCCTATGCCCGAAGTCTCTTCACTCGTCGCCAGGTTGGACGGCGGACGTCTCGTGCTCGAGGGCACGATGGCGACGCAAAACCCCGCCGCGGACCTGGGCCCGTTCTTCAAAGCGCTCCATCAGGCCATCGTCCAGGATCGGCTCCGGGAAATGGTGGTCGACGTCACCAAGCTGACCTTCGTCAATTCCTCCGCGATTCGGCTGTTCGTCGATTGGACGACGTGGATCCGCAAGGAAGAGTCGAGCCCGTACCGGCTCGCGTTCGTCACCGACCCCGCGCTCACCTGGCAAAAGACCACCTTTCCCGTTTTGAAGAACCTCGCACCCAGCGTCGTCTTTCTGAAACCGTCATGATTGGGGACCGCAACGCCGCTCGCACGCAAGCCCCCGGCGCCTCACTTCGCGCGACCGGACCTGCGAAAAGCTTGGTTCGCGTGGCGTGCGACGCGGGCGGCACTCCGACCGAGCTTTTGCTCGAGTTCCTCTCGAAGTACACCGCTCAACGCTATCCGGGGCAGCTCGGACAGCGCCTGCCGGTCGCGGCTTACGAGCTGATCGAGAACGGAATCCAGTACGGCTCCGTCGCGAAAGAGGTCATCTTCGAGATGCTCGAGCGCGACGGTTGGGTGGAGCTGCGCGTGACGAACCACGCGGTGCCTGCGCGCGTCTCCCGGCTGCGCGAGCAGATCGGCAAGATCGCGGCAGACCCGTCCAAGGCCTATGCGGAGGCCATGCAGCGCAGTATGAGCGGGGGAAAGCCGATGTTGGGGCTCGCGCGCGTCAGCCACGAGTGCCGCATGGAGCTTTACCTCGAAGAAGGCTCGGCGGGCGAGGTGCTGGTCATCGCCCGCTGCCGCCGTTAGCCGTTCGCGTGCCCCGTCATGCGCGGCTTCACGATTCGCCTCAAGCTCGGCCTGCTCGCGGGCATCCCCGTGCTGGGCGCTCTGGTGCTCGGCATCTTGATCGCGCTCAGCGCCAAGAGAAGCGCGGAGACGGCCGCCGAGCTCGGCTCGGTGGAGGAGCTCGCTGCCGTAGTCGCGAGCATCGGAGAGCTGATTGACGAGCTCCAAACCGAGCGCGCGCTGGTCGCGCGTCGTCTGGTCCCACCCGCAAAGCCGGTCTCGGACGAAGAGATAGCGAAGCAGTGGGCCGCGAGCGACTCGGCCCAGCAGCAGCTGCTGACATTTCTCCACGAGCGGCAGCCGAAGAACATGCCGGAGCGCCTGTCCCGAGACCTCGAGAGCTGGCGAGAGGCCGACGAGAGGCTGCGCAAGCTGCGACCGCGCGCCAGAGCCGGAGAGGCGGGCATCGACGAGGTCATGCTGGCTTACGAGCCCGCCATTCATTCCTTGATCGGCGCGACCGCGGCGCTGGCCCAGCTCACGGAAGACGGCGAGATCCTGCGCAACGTCAACGCCGCGGTGGCGATGTTGGAGCTGAAGGAGCGGGCGAGTGAGCGGCAAGCGTGGATCTCGCACGTGCTCGTGTTCCGCGACTTTCCGGCCGGCAGCTACAAGACGCTGGTAACGCTGCGCAGCGAGGAGCACACGTTCGATGGCATCTTTCGGCTGTCGGCGCCGCGCGAGGTGTTGGCGCTGGCCTCCGCGGACCCGAAGCGACCGGAGTTCGCGTCTGCGACGTCGCTCGAGGAGCAGGTGCTCGCGGCGCTCGACAACGAGTTTCCCGTCGAGGAGCCGGCCTGGTTCGAGGCGCAGCAAGCCAAGGTGAGGCTGCTCGCCGAGACGCAGCGCGCGTTGATGGCCGGCCTTCGCGAGGCCGCCGAGGGCAAGATGCACGCTTCGCGCCGCGCGGCGCTGCTCGGCGGCGGCACGGCGGGGCTGGTGCTGACCGTGAGCGCGGTCCTGGCCCTGTTGATTAGCCGCGGCATCCTGAAGAGCGTGCGCGGGCTACAGACAGCCGTGGAGCGCGTCGGGCGCGGCGATCTCGACGCGCGGGTGAAGATCCGGACACGCGACGAGCTCGGGCGCCTGGGTGAGGGCTTCAACTCGATGGTGAGCGAGCTCGAGGAGCACCGGAGCAAGCTGCGCGAGCAGGCCATGCTGCGGCGCGAAATCGAGATCGCCATGAACATTCAACAGGCGCTCTTGCCGCCTGCGCCGACGCACCCCGAGTTCGAGTTTTCGGGCCGCATGCTGCCGGCAGACGACGTGGGCGGCGACTTTTACGACGTGCTCACGGATCGCGAACGGGACCGGCTGTGGATCACGGTCGGCGACGTGTCCGGTCACGGGCTGACGGCGGGCCTCATCATGTTGATGGCTCAGTCGGCCTTCGGAGCGCACTTCCGTGCAGACGGGCGCGCGCGAGCCGACGCCGTGCTGCGCGCCGTGAACGGCCTCTTGTGCGAGGCGATCGGCAAGCGGTTGCTCGAAGACAAGTACGTGACCGCGCAGCTCTGGGTCTACGAGGGCCAGGGCAGGTTCGCCGTGGCCGGCGCGCACGTGTGGCCGATCGTGTACCGGAAGAAGACACAGCGCTGCGAGGTCATCGAAGCCACGGGGCCGTGGCTCGGCATCGTGGACGACCTCCCCGAAATCCCGATCCAGAACGTCGAGCTCGAGCCCGAGGACGTGCTGTGCCTGTACTCGGACGGGCTCACCGAGGCCCGCGACGAGTCCGGAGCCCTCTTCGACGTCGAGCGAATGCTGCGCGCCGTCGAGGAAGAGGTCGCGAGCAAGCCGCTCGGCGAGGCCGCTGCTGCCATCATCGAGCGCGTCTCGCGCTACGCCCCCAAGAGGGAAGACGACTGGACGCTGCTGCTCGTGAAGCGGCGCCCTGCCGCAATGAGCTAGCCGCTCACATCGGCGGAAGGCAGACCGAGGTCGGGATCCCGCCGCCCGCGGGCAGACAAATCCAGTCAGGCGGGCAGACGCCTTCGTTCTCCTCGCCCGCACCACAGTTGATGTTGGTGCAGGTGTTGAAGGGGCTCGGAGGGCAGAACGACGCGTCGCCCGCGCAATCGGCGTCGGTGGTGCAGGGGGCGCCCCAGGGCGCATCGCTGGGTTCCATCGCGGGGGAGCCGCCCTGACCCGCGCTCGGCGGCGGTGCGGGTTTGCAAACGTTGTCTTCGAAGATCTGCCCTTCGTCGCACGGGTCGTCGTCCCAGCATCCGGCGAGCCACGAGCTGACCGCGCACAGAAGCAAGATTTTCATGGAGTTCATGGAGGCGCTCATGCTCTCAAGCTCCTTGCAGGTTACCGTCTACGATCCTGGCGATGACCTTGACGTCCTTGTCAACGTCGCTCGAGGGGACGTAGCCGATCATGTCGTGATCAGCGGCCACCGCGCGCAGCACCGCGGCGGGGTTCGGCGCGGTGCGCGGCGGGCGGGCATCACCGCGGATCTTCCGATCGACCCAGTAGCGGAGTACGCGATCCGGTTCCAGGCCGAGCACCACGCGGTCGAACTCGTGGCGGACCGGGTGCTTGTCCGGCAGGTTGAGGGCCGTCACGCGATCACCGGTGCCGGACCACGCGGTCTTCGTAGTCTGGAAGATTTGACGCAATTCGTTGCGGTCGACATCGGAGACGCGGCAGCGCTTGTTGACGATGACGCTGATCGGAGCGTGGGCAGCGAAGCTTTCCTCGGGCCAACCGAAGAAGGCGGCGAGGATCGAGCGGAGCAGATTGCGACGGTTCATGCCTTCTCCCCTCAGAAAGCGACGACGAGTCGGCTCGTCAGGATCGTGTGATTGAGGTCTTCGGGGGGGAAACCGGCGTCGGTGCGCGGATCGTCGCGCAGGTTCCAGAACCAGACCCGAACCGCTTGCAGCTTGAGCTGTGTGAAGGGCGTGAAATGGACGTTCACGCCTCCCGACAGCACACCCAGCGTATCGGAGACCGCGCCCGGCAAGCGCGCCCCCTCCAGCAAGATGTAGGGCTCGAGCCCCAGGAACGGCAGCTGCTGCGCCGCCACGAGGTAGCCGCTGTATCGATACCCGTCGGGCACGAGGGCGCCGAGCACTCCGAACGCAGGTTGCCGTTTCCCGGGCTCGAAGACCTGACGCTGCACCAAAGCCTCGGTGCGGATGCGCGTCCCGCCCGCGTCGAGCGAGAAGTCCGCGCCGATCGAGTACTCGTCGTACTCCCACGTCGAGCTCGTCGTCGGCTCGCCAGTGGGCGGGAAGGACACGACCTTGTCCTCGGCGTTGCCGCGGTAAAACGACAGCCCGATCTGCGTGCGAACGTCGCCCTCGTTGCGGGCAAACAAACGTCCACCCAGCGCCTTGTCGTCGTCGAAGTCGAAGTTCGAGAGCTCCTGGCGGCCGTTCGTCACGGTCAGCGCGTAGCCGAGCTCCCACGCGCCCGCGAACGCACTGCCGTAGAACTGAAGGCCCGTCTGACGGATCGGATACAGGCTCTGCAGGATGATTTGCGGCGGCGTCACCGGGATCAGGACCGGGGAGCCGTGATCCACGTTCCAGATCCCGAACGGGGTGAAGAAGTTACCGACGCGCACGTTGAAGTACTGCGACGCGAGGTAATCGGTGTGAGCTCGCTCGATGACGGTGTAGCCGCCCCACATCGGCGCATCCCAGACCCCGGCGTGCGGATCGAACTGGAACGTGCTGGTGCGGGTGGCGCCCGTGGGCCCGATCACGAGATTGCCGTTCGGCGCGTTGGTGAAGCGAATTTCGAACAGCGTTCGCCAGCGCTCGATCGGCTGCGCGTCGAAGTAGACGTTCAGATTGCCGATCACGAACGACGTCTCGGTATCGGTGATCGCGGAGAAGCTGTCCGCGGCGAAGATGCGTTGCAACCCGAAGTCGGTGAAGCCGTAGATCTTGAGCCTGTCTTCGACGACCTCCTCTCCTTGCTCGTCCATGGCGTCCAGGCGCGCCTCGAGATCGTCGATCTTCTGCCGCTGGGCCGCGAGCTCGGCCTGCACCTCCGGGGACGGCCGAGCGGGCTCGGGCGGCGGTGGTGGAGCTGGGGCGGGCACGACTGCCGGCGCTGGGGCTTCGGCAGCAGGCGGAGCTTCTCCCGCCGGCTGTTGTGCTCCTTCGGGCGCGGGTGGCCCGACCGCCGGCGGAGCCTCCTGCGCGAAGGCGGGCGCTGCGGCGACGACGGCCGCTATCGTGCCCGAGACGACCTTGAGCCGGCGACGAAACGTGTTCCCAAGCACGATTGCTCCCATGGCTTCGCGTGTGCTCCGTGAGCCGCGGCTTCTCGCGGCGGCGTTCCCCAAGCGTTGCGACTACTCGCTGAGTAGTCGTCGCTCGCTCCGACTTCAACCCTTCTTCGAGGTCGGGGTCGGGAGGATTCACTGCGAGCACGTGCGCGGATCTGAGCAATGGTGGGAAAGCCCGCTCGCTCAGCGCACCCGCAGCCGCCGCTCCGTCCAGGTCACGCCGCCGCGGTCGTCGCGGATCACGAACCACAGCCCGAGCTCCTGCCCCGAGGCATGGTTGCGCGCGACGAAGCGCGTCTCGGGGTCGTCGCCGACGCGGACCTCGTCCTCGAAGATGCCTTCGGTCGAGTAGTACTGCACCACGAGCTGCTCTTCGAACTCCCGGCCGAACTCGTCGCGCCCGGCCTCGAAGCTCGACGGCGTGGGGACGGCCGCCAGCCGGTGGCTCAGCGATTTCGAGCAGTCGTCGAACTGGTTGTCGTCGGTCTCGCAGGCATCCACCTCCGGAACCAGATCCGCGGGCCATTCCGCGCCGTCGAACAGGATCTGCGCCACGGCGGGGTTCTGGTTGCGGTCTGCGTTGCGCACGTAGACGCGCTTGATGCCGACCACGAACTCGTCGAGGCCGAGCTCGCGCCCGCTGCCCGCTTCGGTGCATCCGAACGGCAGCTCGTGGCTACCGTTTAAGCTCAGCTCCCCGGGGCATGCAACGCTCAAGAGGCCCACCTGCGCGAGCGGCAGCGCGTCCTCGTCGAAGCCGTCCAGCGCGCTCGCGGGCACGGTGTAGTCGAAGCTCTGGAGCCCCTGACCCATCGCGAGCACGGGCGAGGCCCCGCCGCTCTCCGAGTCGCGCGCGACCTTCTCGAGGCAGCCTTCGACCGACGAAGAGTCCGGGTTCACGCAGGCCGCCCAGGCCCAGGTGACGGCGCGCCCTGCCGGCTCGTGGCTGAGCGAGGTCAAGTGAATGGCTTCACCGGGCCGCGCATACGGGTTGTCGGCTTGCTGAGCGAGCACGCGCAGGCCGGTGACGCGAGAGCCCGGATCGAAGTCGTTGTCTTCGCAACCCGCGAGTGCACCGACGGAGGCGAGGGCGGCGAGTGTCACTGAGAAACGCGAGAGTTTGTCGATGCTGTTCATAGCTCACCCCGGATGCCGAGAACGGGCAGAAGCGGCAGACCCGCGACGGTATCGGCCTTCGAGTAGTCGTAGTTGTAGGAAATCTCTTCGGTGTTCTGGTGGTTGTAGGCGTTTTGAAGATCGAGATAGGCAGAGAGTCGGAAGGAGTTGAACTTCCACGTCTTGTCGACGCGCAGGTCCAGCTGGTGGAACGACGGCAGTCGCTTCGAGTTCCGCTTGGAGGATTCGACCGGCGCATACGCGCCGGCGTCGTGATCCATCACGCCGCCCACGTTGGGCGTGTACGGGCTGCCGGTCACGTAGCGAAAGCGCGCGCCGAGCTGCCAGCCGCGCCCGAGCTTGTAGCTGCCGAGCGCCGTCAGGATGTGGGTCTGATCGTAGTCGTAGCGATAATAATCTTCGGCGGAAGCGTCGCGGCGCTCGCTGCGTGACAGCGTGTACGCGACCCAGCCGAAGAACGGCCCGGTCGGCTTGTAACGCAGCAAGAACTCGCTGCCGTAGGTCCGCCCCGAGCCGATGTTCTCGTAGCGGTATCCGCCCTGAGAGCCGTCCGCGTCCGGCACACCGACGACCAGGTCCTGCAGGTCCTTGTAGAAGCCCTCGACCGAGATCTCGAGCGGCCGCGAGAACTCCTGCTCGATGCCAGCGCTGTAGTGGATCGCGCGGTTGCTCTCCACGCCGTCTGTGCCGATCGGCTCGACCGTTTCGTAAGGCTCGGGCGGTTGGTGAAAGACACCGACTCCACCCTTGAGGGTCGTCCTCGGGAACCCGGGCGCAATGTCCCAGCGCGCGCCGAGCCGGGGATCGGCCGTGACCTGGCCGGTGTCCTGGTTGTAGTCGGCGCGAACGCCCGGGAACAATTTCAGGTTCGGGAGCGGCGTGAGCTCGAGCAGCGCGAACGCCGCTGGGCGCGTCAGCGAGCCCTCGGCGTCGACCTGGGTCGTGGGGCGACCGAACAGCGGCCCCGAGGTGTCGCCGTCGTCGAGATCGATCGGCGGGTACTTCCAGGAGGCGTCGTAGCGCGCGAGCCAGCCCTCCACGCCGGCGATCGCCGTCACCTGCTCGCCGAGCCGGAATTTTAGCTCGCTCCGCGCCTCGAAGCCGAGCACGTTGGTATCGACGTCGATCGGTCCCTGCGAGAAGCGCTCGATGTCTCGGCCGACGGACAAGGTCGTGTTCCAGCCGAGGTCGTCGGAGACGTGCGTCTCCAGGCGGGCCTGCAAGCGCACGAAGTTGGTGTGAAGCCGCGTATCGCCGCCCTGCGAGGGATCGTTCGCCGACGGCGCGTTCATCACCAGCTCCAGACGGTCGTCCGAGCCGTAGGCGAACAGCCGCAGCTTGGTGCGCGCGCCGAGCCGCTGCTCCACCATCGCCTGGAAGTCGTAGTAAACGGGGGCGACCGACACATCGATGCCCTCCGCTTCCATCGCCGAGCCGAGCCAGGCGTCGACCCAGGACCTCCGGCCGCCGATCATGAAGCTCGTGTTCTCACCGAGCGGCCCCTCGGCGAGGACGCGGCCGTCGAGCAGGTCGAACTGCAAGAGTCCGCCGAGGCGATCCGTGCGCGGCGACCGCACGCCGATGTCCACGACGCCGCCCATGCCGCGCCCGAACTCCGGACTGTAGTTGCCGGGGTAAAAGTCGATGCGCTCGAGCATCTCGCTCGGGATCACCGACGATAACCCTCCGAAGTGATAAGCGAGCGGGATCGAGATCCCGTCCACGAACACCTGCGAGTCACGCGGACCTGAGCCGCGCACGAGCAGCATGCCCT
>JALYWZ010000741.1 GCA_030852505.1 Myxococcota bacterium
TCGTCCTCGTTCTTCACGGTTTGAAGCGTAACGGACTCGGCTGCGAACAGAGTTTGTTCCTCCGGCAGCTTCAGCATGTCGGTGATATCGCCGAGCCGCTCGACTCGCGTGGCGACGCGCTTCCACACCGGCGCGGGGACGGCCGGTAGCGAAGGCGCGACGAACGCTGCGAGCTGCCGCGCGACCTGCTCCATCCAGCCCGGCGTCCAGTGCGTGTCCTGCAGCAAGAACCGCCGCTCGCCGGCTCGGACTTTGGGCGTGGGATCGAACACGCGCACGCCCCGGGCCGTTAGCTCGCTGACGAACTCGCGAAAATCCGGGTTGTTCGCGATCGGCGCGCCGACCCGGGAAGACTCGCGGGCGTGCAGCCCCTGCGGCTCGACCATCGCTTTGTCCGGCACCGGAAACAGCACGAGCTCGATACCGCGCGACGCGAGCAGCTCTTTGAGCTCGAAGATCGCGGGCCGCGGATCGGCCGCGGGCACCTCTCCACCGCGGATCCGCGCGCCGCGCTCGCGGCCGTCGATCGCGTGCGAGCTCAGAAAGCCCGGGCCCGCGACATGCGTGATGCCCGGCACGTAGTAGAGCAAGCCCTCGTGGCCCACGGCGGCTTTCTTGTTTCCAGCGCGCCCGAACCGCGTCAGCAGCGCCTGGGCTTTTGGCTGGACGTAAGCCTTGGCGTAGGAGGTCTCCTCCAGGCTGTCTTCGAATTGCCGCAGACGCTCGTTGGTCGGCAGGTGCTCGAAGAGCTCGAGCAACAGCGGCTCTTCGTCGTTGGCTTTCTCGAGCGCCACCTGGAGCAGCGGCATGGCGACGATCAGCGCGACGAACGCGCCCACGAGCAGCAGCGCGACGCCCGGCCGCACGTCGGTGTGCAAGATCCCGCGCCGCAGTCGCTCGTCGTGCGAGGGATCGGTGGGCCCGCCGCGGCCGGCCACGTGCGCGGCGATCGGCGTGCTCGGATCCTGGCTTCGGGTGGCGCTCATCGGTCCTCAGAACTGGAAATAGAGGAACGGATTCGTCGTCTGCGTCCACATCAGTACGACGGCGAGGCCCAACAGCGCGAGCGCCGAGGTGGCGCGCGGCAGCGAGAGCCGCTCGGTGAAGGCCCAGGTCGTCGGCATGCCCCAGACCACGATCGCAGAGATGACGAACAAGCACGCGTGATACGGCGTGTACAGAACGCCTGCCACCGCATCGGACGCGCCGCCGGCGTCGGCTACGCCGAACAGCGAAGCAAAATACTCGAGCGAGGTCCCGAGCGTGTCCGCGCGGAAAAACACCCAGCCGAGGCAGACCACGACGAACGTCAGGCCGATGCGGGCGAAGCGCGGCACCCGCCCGTAGAGCCCGCGCCTTCCGGCAGCGCGCTCCGCGGCCAACATGCCACCGTGGAGCGCGCCCCAGAGCACGAAGTTCCAGCTCGCGCCGTGCCACAGACCGCCGAGCAGCATCACGAGCATCAGGTTCACGTAGGTGCGGAGCGGCCCTTTGCGATTTCCGCCGAGCGGTATGTACAGATAATCGCGGAGCCAGGTGGACAGGCTGATGTGCCAGCGGCGCCAGAAGTCGGTGATGCTCTCGGCGCGGTAGGGGCTGTCGAAATTCTGAATCAGCACGAAGCCGAGCATCAGCGCGAGCCCCACGGCCATGTCCGAGTAGCCCGAGAAGTCGAAATAGATCTGGAATGCGTAGCCGAACAGCCCGAACCACGCGTCGTGCGCGCGCATCGGGCCGGCCGCGAACGCGGCGTCGGCGATGTCGCCCATCGGGTTCGCGAGCAGGATCTTCTTGGCCATTCCGAGCGAGAAGAAGGCGACGCCGCGCGCGAATTTGTCGAGCGTGTGGCTGCGCACGCGCATCTGTTCTTCGATCGCCGCGTAACGGATAATGGGGCCTGCCACGAGGTCCGGAAAGAACGCCTCGAAGCACATGTAGTCCGTGAACCCACGCATCGGGCGGGCTTCGCCCCGATACACGTCGATCACGTAGCTCATGGCCTTGAACGTATAGAACGAGATCCCGACCGGCAGCACCAGGTGCAGCACCGGCAGGAGCTCACGCCCGAGCCCGAGCGCATGGCCGAGCGCGTTGACGTTCTCCGCGACGAAGCCCGTGTACTTGAAGACCGCGAGCAGTGACAGGTTCATCACGATCGAGGTCACGAGCACGGCCTTCATGGCGCGCGTGCGCGGCACCTCGGGCCCGATCACCGGCGGCAAACCGCCCGCGTCCGGCACGCCGGACAGCTTCAGCAGCAGCCGCCCGGCGACGTAGTCCACGCTCGAGCCGAAGAACATGATCACGGCCCAGAGCGGGTTGGCCCAGCCGTAGAACACGTAGCTCGCGAGCGCGATCAGCAGCGTGCGCGCGCGAAACGGCGTCACGTAGTACAGCCCCAGCACCAGGGGCAGGAAGTAAAACAGGAAGATCTGACTCGAAAAGACCACGTGCTACCGAGGCGGCTAGAGCGAACGGGTTCTCACTGGGCCCAGGGGAACCAGCCCTTTTCGCGCATGATGGACAGAATGCGCCCGGTCCAGGTCCGATAACCCGTGAGGTTGAAGTGGTGATTGTCTTCCATCTCCACGCCATCGGTCGGGATCAGCGCCGCGTTCGAGACCACGTTCGGCACCTGGTGGATCTGCGGGATGATCGCCTGGCCGAACTCGCCGTTCGGGTCGAGCTCGGCGCCAGTCGATTCCATTTCGTAGTCGTTCATCAACAGCGGCAGGTTCGGCTCGCCCACGTCGTTGCGGATCGCGGTCACCAGCTGGTTGATGCACTGGGGAAACTGACTGATGTCGCCCGACGTCCCGTGGCGCTCGGTGATGCCGAGCATCACGATGATCCCCGCGAAGGTGATCTTGCCCTTCAGCGCCTTCGGCGCCGCGATCATCTGATCGTAGTACAGGCCACCCGGTAAAAACTGCGAACAGTAAGCGCTGCCGCGGCCCCAGCCGAGCGAGACGAAGTACTTGTTGGGAGCGAGCACGACCGCTTGCTTCACGAGCGCGGTGCCGGGCCCGCCGAGCACCCGCCCGAACTGCGTGTTTTCGGCGTCCCCGGCCGTGGGCTCGAGCGCCGGATCCCAGCGGCCGTCCTTGAACATCCAGGCGTGTAGGTCGATGTCTTCGAAGAAGTAGGCGCTTTCGGACGAGGGCCGCGAGGTCCTTCCCGCCATGTTCGAGTGTCCGATGTGGATGAAGCCGATCACGTCTTCCTTCGGCAGCATCGTGCCGTTGATGTCGACCAAGATCCCGGAGCTGCCGCCAGTTGCCGGCGCGGCGCCACCGACCACCGGCGCACCGGACGCGCCGAGCCCGCCCGAGC
>JALYWZ010000742.1 GCA_030852505.1 Myxococcota bacterium
CCATCATTCAGGGCGCTGAATGGCGTGCCGGCGGCACTCAGTAAGTTGGCTTCCGCGGAGAGACTCTGCTTGAGCGCCTGCTGCGCGGCCGCCTGCTGAGCGTCCATGCCCGGATCGATCTTCACGCTCGCGGCTTCATAGGATTTGGCGGCGCTCGCGATGGTCGCGCCCGAGCTCAGGATGCCCATCGCACCTCCAAGCAACGCTGCCCGCCCGCCAGCGTCCGCAGCCGCTATGGCGGCCCGGTACTCCTTCTCTGCCTCGCGCTCGATCTTTCGCTGATACGCGTCGATCTGCTCGTTGTCGCTCTCGGCCTGGTTGGCTTCGTGTTCGACCAGCATCGCGGCGAGCTCGGCGCTCGCGCTCGTGAAATAGATCCCTGCACTGTTCATCTTCGGCTCCTAAAAATTCGAGAGCACGGCTTCGCGACCGTAGTTCTGATTTTGAATCGTCTGCATCGTCACGGTCATGGCTTGCTCCGAGTCGTTCTGAAGGCGCCGGAGTCGATCGAACGCCTGCTCGATGAGCACCCGCACCTGTTCCTGCTGCGCCTCGGTTAGGCCGGCCTCCGCTTCCCTACGTTCGGCCTTGGCCTCGTACTCCCCCTCGGCGATCGACGCCCCGCTGCTAGCCGCTTGAGCGCCCGCGCCAGCGGCCGTGAAGAGCGAGCTGGCCTTCGTCGCCGAAGTCGAGATGCCGCTTCCGCTGAAGGAACAAAGCGCGGCTCCGGCGAGCGAGAGCGCCGTGCAGAGCTTCGGGTCGAGGCCGGCTCTGCGACCTGCTTCCGCCGCCGCAAGGCACGCCATGCCTGCAAGTACCAGCGGTGCACCCGTGCCACCGCTGCCGATCACGACCGCGGCCGCCGCGCAGAGCTGCGCGAGTTTTGCCACGTCGCTTCCGAAGAAGCTCGCGATCTTGCCCCAGAAGCCTGCGTTCTCGCGCGCTTCTGCGGCCTCTTTCATGGCCTCGTCCAGCTGGGCTCGGAGCTTTTCGAGCTGGTTCGCCTTGAGGTCGACGTCTTGCTTGGCGTTCTCGGTCTGCGTGGCCGCGCAATCCTGGAAGAGCGCCAGCATCTTCGCTTCCAAGCCCAAGGCCAAATAGCTCGAACCGCTGGCATCGATGGCGTTCATGATCAGCCCTTCATGTTCATGATGATGGCCGACTTCGCCTCATCGTCGGACTTGATCATGGTGCTCGTGAGGCTCACCTGTTGGCTGATGCCGTCCTTCAACTCCTGGATGCGGATCATCGTCATCTGGTCGTCCCTTCCGAGTTGGTCGCCCATGCGCTCCGCCTCTTTGCCCATCGTGTCCAGCTGGTCGACGAAACCGTCGTTGCGGTTGTTGGCCTCTCGGCTCTCGCCCTGCTCACGATAAGTCTCCAGCACTGCGTTGGCAGCATCGAGCCGGGGTTGGGCGAGATCCTTGATCGCGCTCTCGTACGGGGTGCCTTCGTACTTCGTGATGAGCTCCTGCAACTTCGGTACGAGGGGATTCAAGTTCTTGTCTTCCGCAGCCTGATCGTAGGCACTCCTGAGGTTCTCGAGATCCTCCATCACTTCGTGTCGCGCGTTGGTCGCCATCATCAGGTCGCGCATCTCGTCCCACTTGTCCCCCGAGACCTGGCTCAGCCACGCGAGCAGCTCCCCGTTGGAGATGTACCCGTGGCTGATCGAGGGGTCGAAGCCCGCGTAGCCCGGTGAAATCGTCGCACTCATGAGAAAACTCCCGTTTGCGAGAGCCGCCTTTCGGCTCCCGGATCACCCCTCGGCCGCTCCGTTCCCGAGTTGCGTACCTGGTGGTCCGAAGTGCGGCTTTCCTTCGCCAGGCTCGGCCGGCGCTGTGGACCACCCTTGCCGGGCCGGGTAACCTCGGAGGGTCGTGGAGGTTCGACGCTGGATGCGGAAGTGGCTCGTGGCCGTGACACTTATGGCCATCTCGCCCGTGGTCGTTTCGAGCGTTGCCGAGGCAGCCCCGAAAGCGAAGGCCGTGAAACAGAAGCGCGCTCCCAAAGCGAAGCCGAAGAAGGCCCCGAAAGCGGAGGCCGCACCCGCCGAGACCCAGGCGGACACGGCCGAGCCGGCTGCGGAAGCAGCGCCAGCCGAGCCCGCGACGAAAGAGACCGGTGTTCAGTCCGCGGGGACACGTGCCACGGCGCAGAAGACGCCGAAGGGCGCGGTCAAAGAAGAAGAGGGACCCGAGGGCGTGAAGACCTACGAATTTTCCGCGATTGAAGTCGAGGGGCGCCTGCGCTCCCCGCAGATCCTGTACTTTCTCCGGCGCGTGCGCGCCGAGTTCGACGCGGGAGCCCTCGGCCACCGCTCGTTCCTCGGCGAGCTTCGCGACACCCGCAACCACGCGGCGTTCCGATGAGCCGACCGTCGTCGACTCCTCAGATCGGGCTTCGGACCGCGACCGTCTGGGGCACCACCGTCATGGCCACCCGCGTTCTCGCGAGCGGTCAGTCGCTCATGATTGGCGACGGCGAAGGCGCTCTCGGTCCGAAGCCCGACGGGACGAACATCGCGGACTACCCGATCCGCGCCGTCGGCAAGGGCTTCGAGCTCGACGCGCGCGGCGCGACCGGCGGCGAGCTGTCGCTGCGAGGCCGGCGTGAGAACCCGGCCGACCTCGGGCAGAGCGGCGCGCCGATCCCGATCGTTCCCGGCGATCACGGGTTGATCCAGTACGGCAGCTTCTCGGTTTTCTTCCAGTTCACCGAAGCGCCGGCTCCGATCCAGAAGCGCGCGCGCATCGGCTGGTCCTTCGTTCTCTCGTTCATCTTCTCGTGCGTCGCGGTCGGCGGTGGGCTCGCGTTGATCTGGGCCATCACCACGCCGCCCGGCATTCCGAAGCCGCTCGAGCTCACCAGCCAGAACGAGCTCGCCACACGCTTCAACGTGAACCCGGAAGACCTAGCCGCGCCCATCCCCGAGCCGAGCCCCGACGCGGACAAGGGCAGCGGGCTCAAAGATCCGGGTGCGAAGGACAAGAAGGAACAGGGCGGCGGCAAGAAGGCCGCCAACGCCGAGGGCAAGCTTGGCAAGAACGGCACCGAGAAGAAGACCGAAGAGACGGGCGAGATCGATCGCGGCCTCGGCGGCATGGCGGAGGTGCTCTCGAGCGACGTCGGCGAAGAGGTCAAAAAGACGCTCAACACCATCAGCTCGGTCGCCGATGCGCTCGGCGGTTTGCGCTCGGACAACGTCGTGCTGGGCCAGGGGAGCGGCCTCGGCTTGCGCGGTGGCGGTCCGGGTGGCGGCGGCGACGACGGCGTCCCGTTCGGCTCCGGTACGCTCGAGACGGGCTGGGGCCCGGGCAAGGGCGGCGG
>JALYWZ010000743.1 GCA_030852505.1 Myxococcota bacterium
GCTCGCGCGACGCGTTCGGCCGCGCGCTTCCCGGCTGGAGCCGCCGCAATCTGCCGGTCGAGACGGGCGAGCCCGCGGGCCAGCGCTACCCGGACGTGAAACAGCGAACTCCGCGCTGAGCCGAGCTCCGGACCGTGCCTCGCTCAGCGCTGCTCGGGCGCGCTCCGCCGTTCGGAGCTCTGCCGCGCTCGCTCGTAATCGGCAGCGGCCTTCTCGATGATGCCGTAGTCGCGCGCTGCGCGCTCCGCCTCGCTGACGAGCTCCGCCGTGAACAACGTCAGCCCATAGATGCCGTTTTCCGGGCGGATCCGGAACGGATAGCGGGTGCCGTGCACCGTCTCGACGGTGGCGCGCTCACCCTTCTGTTCGACCTTGGCCACGCCCGAAAGATCGCGGCGCAGTCGACCCAGCCAGCCGCGCCGCTGCGCATACAGCGCGAAGATGTCGGCGCCGTCGGGAGCCGAAGCTTCTGCCGCGTAGTCGGCGAGCAACCGGCTGCGCTCGGGCTCGGGATAGGCGGCGCTCACCCGCTCCCGCGCGCGCTTGCGAAAATCGCGGATCGTGTAGCAGGCGTGCTGCGCGGGCGTCTCGATGTAGGCGAAGAAGTCCTGGGGCCTGCCGCGATTCACCGCGTTGCTCACGCGCAGGTACGCACCCTCCGGAGTGCGATCGCTCGGGTAGGTCAGGTTGGCGTACGCTATCCAACCGGCGACGCCGGCCGCCAGCAGAAGCAGCCCGAGGCGCAGGTACCGGAACCAGGGCGGCCGCGAAACCACGCGCGGCGTAGCCGAAACCGGCGAAGCCTCGCTCATCGCGAGGCCTCTTACCACACGTCTCCCTGGGTCGAGGCCGGCAATGTGGGGTGACGCTGCGGTCCACGTCGTGGTCCCCGCCTACCGCGAAGAACGGCTGCTCCCGCGCATGCTGCGCCGAGTGCCGGCCTTCGTCGATCGGATCGTGGTGGTCGACGACGGCAGCGACGATGGCACCGCTGCGGCCGCCGGCAGCGTCGCCGATCCCCGCATCGACGTGGTGCGCCACCTCTACAACCGCGGAGTCGGGGCGGCGATCGTGACGGGCTACCGTCGCGCGTTCGCGTTGGGCGCCAGCGTTGCGGTGGTGATGGCGGCCGACGACCAGATGCACCCCGACGATCTGGAAGCCTTGATCGCCCCGGTGGTGCGCGGCGAGGCCGACTACGTGAAGGGCAACCGGATGATCCACGCCGAGGTAGCCCGCATGCCGTTGCTGCGGCGCGTGGCCGGGCGCGCCCTGGCTTTCGCCACCCGGCGCACGACGGGTCTGTCGGTCGGAGATACGCAGTGCGGCTACACCGCGCTCGCCGCGAAAGCCGCCGCGCGGCTGCCCCTCGAGAGCCTGTGGCCGAGCTACGGCTACCCGAACGACCTGCTCGGGCTCCTGGCCGGACGCCGGCTGCGAGTGTGCGAGGTTCCCGTTCGCCCGGTGTACGCGGACGAAGAGAGCGGAGTGCGTCCGTGGCACGTGCTCACGATCCTGGGCGTGTTGGCGCGCCGGAGCCTTTTGGAACGGAGCAACCGCTGCGCTCGGACCGCCGATGCTTCCAAGCCCCAGGGCGGCTAACCGCCCGAATCCTGGGGAAAGTCACGGGGGGTTTCCCGAAGCCAAAGCCGACCTTATGTTGTGCCCTCTGAGCTTCGGCCACCCCGGCCCGTTTGCAGGATGACCCGAAGCTCGGTGCTATCCTCCCCGAACGGAACCCCCAAAATGGCATCCCAGAATCTGCAAGTGTTCAACGATCTGAACTTCGAACAAGAGGTCCTCACCTCCAAGGTCCCGGTGCTCGTCGACTTCACGGCGACCTGGTGCGGCCCCTGCAAGGCCCTGGCGCCGATCGTGGATCAGCTGGCGGACGAGCTCTCGGGTTCGGTCAAGGTCGGCAAGCTGGACATCGACGATTCGCCCCTCACCGCCGGAAAGTACGGCGTCCGCGGCGTTCCGACCGTCATGGTTTTCAAGGCTGGTGAACGTGCCGCCCAGCACGTCGGGCTCACCACCAAGCAGAAGCTGCTCGACCTCGTGAAGGTGTGAGGCGCGGCCCTGCGCTCGGCGCGGTCTGGCTCTCGACCGCGCTCCTCGGTTTCGCCTGCACCGACCTGCCCAAGCCGCGCGCTTCACGGCCCTCGCGCGCGCTGCTTGGCGAGGGCGGGCTGATTCGACCTGCGTTCAGCTCGCCCGCTCGCCTGCGTTATCACCCTCGCCAGCGCGGAAGGGCCCTGGCCGAGCGCGCGCTCGAAGGCGGAAAGCGCTTGATCGTCGGTGAAGGCGGAGAACGCTGGATCTACGACGAGCCCAAGCGCGAGCTCTCGGCGGGCGCGGCGCTCGCCCCCGAGGGCCTGATCGGCATGTTCGAGAACGACGGCAAGTTCTGGTTCGTCGGCTCGAGCGGCACCTTGTACGAGAGCAGCGGCTGGCTCGCCCCGTTCGAGCGCTCGATCGCGCCCGCTGAACCGCTGATCGGCGTCACCACCGCGGGAACCGCCGTGCTCGGCGTCTCCCCTGCGCGCACGCTGACGCTGAGCCGCGATTTCGGCGCTACGTGGACCGGCGTCGGCCCGGCCGGCGCCGCATTCGTCGACGTCGCGCTGTCGAGCACCGGCGAGGGCTACGCACTCGCAATCCCCGAAGCGCTGTACCGGACCACCGACTACGGCGTCAGCTGGCAACGCTCGCCGATGCCCGCGGCTGGCGTGGTCGCCCTGCAGACTACCCCGGACGGCGTCGACGCGAACACGGTGTTCGGGCGCCGCGTGCCCGGCTCCGACGGTCGCTGGCATTCTCCCGCACCGCCCGCCAAACCCAAAGCCGAGCTGCCGCCCCCGGCGCGGGGCCCCGACGCCACGGCTCTCGCCGAAGGCCGCGCCACGATCGACGGCCCCCGCTACCTCGAGCTCGCGCCCAAGAGCGCAGGCAACTGGGAGCTGTGGTCGGGCCCGCTCAGCGAAGCGCTCACGCCGCGCGCGTTCGGCGAGGCGAAGGGTTGCGCAGCCACCCGCCTGGCTTCGTTCGGGCGCTACCTGGCGTTCGCCTGCTTTCGCAACCGCAACGACACAGCCCCCCAGCCGATCGAGCTCTACGGCAGCGACTCGAACGGCAAAGCCTTTCAACGGCTCGACGCTCGCTTCGATGGAGTGAGTCCGAGCTTCCGGCTCGCGGTCGGCGCCGGCGGCGCGTTCGTGGTCAGCGGTGTTTGCTCGAGCGCGCTCGGAGGCACCACCTGCAACCAGACCGGCGTACGCCACGGCCGGATCGGCAGCGCGCCGGAGGCTCCGGCCAAAGCCCGCGGC
>JALYWZ010000158.1 GCA_030852505.1 Myxococcota bacterium
CATTTGAAGGACCTCGAGGCGCTCGCCAAGGTGCTGCTGCGGCTGCCGAACCAGGTGAGGATCGAGGGCCACACCGATCCCCGCCCGATCGCGACCGCGATTTTCCCATCGAACTGGGAGCTCTCGGCCGCGCGCGCCGCATCGATGCTGCGTTTCCTGTCTTCGGCCGGTGTGCCGGAAGAACGGCTCGCGATCGTCGGCTACGCCGACCGCCGGCCGATCGTCAGCAACGAAACCGAAGACGGCCGCAAAAAGAACCGCCGGGTAGACATCGTGCTCCTGCGCGCGCCGACCGAGCCCGCGCCGGCCCCCGCCGCGCAAGCCGAGACGCAGGCGCCGCCCGATCCCCAATCAGAGCCTGCTCCGAAGCCCCGACCGGCCGCTGCGCCCGCGAAGGCCCAGTAGCACACCGGACCACATCTCTCGCACCGAGCGCGCTCGCGCCCGCGACCGCCGAGCTCGTTCGAAAAAAATACCGCTCGAAGGCCGAGCGGCGAAAGACTACTCTCGCATGGTGTCGTCCCCGCGCGACGCCCTGCTCGGCATCGTAAAAGACCTACTGGCGCCATTGATCCGCGCAGACGGTGGCGAGCTCTACGTGGTCAAGGTGGACGATCACGGCATCGCTCTCCACCTGGCCGGGCGCTTCTCCGGCTGCCCCGGCAACACGCTGGTGCGCCGTCGAGTGATCGAGCCCGTGCTGCTGTCCGCAGTGCCCGGCGCGCAGATCGTGATCACCAGCGGCGTGCTGGTGCCGGCGAGCGCCGAGCGGGTGGACTAGTCAAAGCGGCTATCAGCTGTCCGCCGGACGCGCGAAGCGGACAGGAGAAGCCCGCGAGGCAAAGCCGAGCGCGCGATGAGCGTAGCGAATCGCGTCGGGGGCTCGGGGGAGATGCGCCCCCGCGGATTCCGGTGGGGTGGGCGGGCGGGACGTAAAATAGAAAAACGGCGGGTCTCTCGGAGATCCCGCCGTTCTTCGTTCGGAGAAGAAGCCGTTACTTCTTCTTCTTCTTGTTCTTGTCTTTGTCCTTGTTCGGGTCCGGCGGGGGCTCGGGAGCCTTGGTGACGTTCACGACCTCGGCGTCGAGCGCCTTCACGTCTTGGACCTTGTTCTTGCGGTAGCTCGCGAGGTTGTCGTAAACGCGGCGCTCCGAGTAGATCATGGCGAGGATGTCGCCGCGATCGACGGCGCGGATCACCTTGTCCGGATCACGCCACTCCGCCTCGTTCATCGCAGGGCCCTTCTTGGGATCGGCCTTGGTGAGCTTCGGCGGGACGCCGAAACGCTTGGTGAGCACCTTCACCGCTTCGTCGAAGTTGGCGCCGAGGGTCCCGCCCTCCTTCAGCTTGTGCTCGTCGTAGATCTTCCACAGCGAGTCGTTGAAGAAGAAGAAATAGCGCTGAGTTCCGCTGCGTAGCGTGAGCGAGGCCATGCTCTCGCCGTTCTTGTAGCTGTACTCGCCCTTGAGCGCGGTGTAGTCGACGCCCGTGGGCGTATCTCCGAAGTCCACCTTGCTGCGACGGAGCACACCCTTGCGGTTCCGGAGCTCCTCGTTGACCGCGTCCAGGTCCGGACCCGGCTGCGCCTTGCGCAGCAGCGGCAGCATCTCCTTGTCGATCGCCTGGTCGTACACCTTGGCCAGGCCCTCGAGCGTCAGGCCCCAGCGCAGCCCTTCCGGCGCCAACATCACGCTTTTCGCGATCGTTCCCGGCCCGCCTGCGGATTTGGCTTTGGCGTCCTTCGACGGATTGTCCTTGGCGAGCGCCGTGTCTTCGACCAAAACCAGGCCCAGGGCACTAGCGACCAGGGCGGAAACGGCGGCGAATCGAATGAGCTTCATCAAAATCCTCCACTCTCGGATCGGGCGGCGGGGAGAGCGCGCGAAAAGTACTCCGCAGGGTCGCGCATCTCAAGCAAGGTCCGCAGCCTTGGACGTGAAGTGATGGAAGAAAAGTCACCGCGCTCGCGGGGCGCCGCGGTTTCTGGCCTGCCGACAAAAATCGGCCGGTGGGGCAGGCACTTGGGCCGGGCCCTCGGGCTGGCCCTGGCTCTGGGAGCCTGGGCGTCGGCCTGCACCCCCTCTTCGAACGAGGAAGCGTGGACCGCGAGCGACGTGATTTACGCGAGGCACGACGCTCAGCTCTTCGATGACCTGTTTCGCCCGGAGCTATTCGGGGTGGAGCACACGGTCGAGCCGCCGGAGCGCGACCCGCGCCTCACCGAACGCGCAGTGGTCGCCGACTCGGTGTCCCAGGCCAAGGTGATCACCGTGACGCGCGGCGGCGTGCAGAGCGGCTCCAGTTACACGATCGTGTTGCGCCCCGAGCCGAAGCCGCTCGCGGGCCGCAAGCTGCCAGAGACGGTGACGTTGGTGATCTTCCGCTCCAACCCAACCTTCGCGTGGCTCGACGCGGCGGGGGAGAGCTGGGTCGGCACGCGCGTGGTGCTGTTCGCGCGAGCCTTCATGGATGGGCTCCACTACCACGCCACGACGGACACCGAGCCCGTGCGCAAGGCCATCGAGCAAGCGACGGTCTTGAACAGCCTCGTGCAGTAGCAGCAGACCGGAGCCCCGCGTCCGCCGCAGCGCCGCGGTCGCTGGACGAAGGGGGAGCGGCGTGGTTTCCTTCGAGGGCTCGCGCGAGCGAGGCTCGTCGAACTCAAGGAAAAAGCGCCCGTGCACATGTATTTTCGTTCCAGCTCCGTCGAGATCAAGTCCGCGCGCGAAATCGACGCGATGCGCGAGGTGGGCCGGCTCGCTGGCGAAACGCTGAGTCTGATCGGCGCTCACGTGAAGCCCGGTGTGACGACGGACGAGCTCAATCGCATCGCTCACGAAGACACGTTGAAGAAGGGCGCGCGGCCCGCACCGCTGAATTATCGCGGCTCCGCCGGCGATACGCCGTTCCCGAAGAGCATCTGCACCTCGGTGAACGAGGTCGTGTGTCACGGCATCCCCGGACCCTACGCGCTCAAGGAAGGCGACATCGTCAACGTGGACATCACGCACCTGTACAAGGGCTTCCACGGCGACACGTCCGCGACGTTCTACGTCGGACGCAAGATCAGCAAGAAAGCGCAGCTCGTTACAGAGGTCGCGCGGCGTTGTCTGGATCTGGCGATCGCGGAGGTGCGGCCCGGCGCGCGGCTCGGTGACATCGGCGCGGCGATCCAGGAGTTTGCCGAGCCTCGCGGTTGCTCGGTCGTTCGTGATTTCGTCGGCCACGGCATCGGGCGCAAGTTCCACGACGAGCCCAAAGTCAGCCACGTCGGCGAGCGAGGCAAAGGGCTACGTCTCAAAGCGGGCATGACCTTCACCATCGAACCGATGATCAACACCGGCGGCTGGGAGGTGGAGATCTTGGACGACGATTGGACGGCCGTGACGCGCGACGGGTCGCTCTCGGCTCAGTTCGAACACACAATCCTCGTCACCGACTCTGGGGCCGAGATCCTCACTGCGCGTGCTTCCAAGCTCGAAAACAGTGAGATATTCGACAGTTACTTCACTAATAACGCCTGAAACCGGCCCGACGTCCAGACGGCGTCATTGAAGTGAAGTCAGCTTGACGTAGCCAGCCGGAGCCGACTACGTTGCGCCGGGGCTGTGCCCCAGGGACACCGGTCCCGCCCGCGACTTCGAAGCAAGCCGCGCCCGCGGGCCGGGGCTGCTTTCGGTTCGATGTCGGCTCGGAAATCAAAGAAATCGCTTAGGAAACCTGCTGCGAAGCCGGCTCGGAAGGGCCGCGCCTCGAGCAAGCGCCCTGCCCGCTCCCCGGCCAAAGCGTCGAAGAAGAAAGCTTCTGCGACCGCCCGGCCGGCTCGTGCTGCCAAGAAGGCGCCTCCCAAGGCGCCCAAGAAGGCAGCCAAGGCCGCGCAAAAGAAGGCGCAGGCTCAGAAGAAGGCGCAGGCCCAGAAGCTCGAGAAGCAGAAGAAGCTGCTGCTCGCGCAGAAGGCCAAGGAGCAGGCCCAGCGCGAGAAGGCGCGAGCCAAGGCTGAGCTCGAAAAGCAACGCGAGAAAGAGCGCGCTGCCAGGGAGAAGGCCAAGGCCCTCGCCGAGAAGGAACGCGAAAAGCAGCGCGTCGCCAAGGAGAAGGCCAAAGCCCTGGCCGAGAAGGAGCGCGAGAAGGAGCGCCTCCTCAAAGAGAAGGAAAAGGCTCGCCTCGAGAAGGAGCGCGAGAAGCAGCGCCTGCTGAAGGAAAAAGAGAAGGCCCGCGAGCAGCAGGAAAAGGAGCGCGCCAAGGCAGCCGCTCTGAAGGCTCGCGAGGAAGAGCGCGAGCGCAAGAAGAAGGAAGCCGCCGACGAGCGCGCCCGCAAGATCCAGGAGCGCGACGCGGCTCGCGAGGCAGCGCGCAAGCAGAAGGAAGAAGAGCGC
The DNA here is from genome assembly GCA_030852505.1 of Myxococcota bacterium. Classification (GTDB taxonomy): domain Bacteria; phylum Myxococcota_A; class Polyangia; order Polyangiales; family Polyangiaceae; genus PMG-095. The sequence goes on from JALYWZ010000158.1 coordinate 4,377, forward strand.
GCGCGGCGCGACGCCGAGCGCGAGGCCTACCGCAAGGCGAAAGAGGCCGAGCGCGAGCGGCTGCGCGCCGAACGCGAAGCAGCGCGACGCGCCCTCGAAGGCAAGGTCGCCCGAGCCAGCAAGCGCCTCGCGAAAGACGGCTCGAGCCGCGGCGGTGCTTCGAACCGCGTCTATCGTCCGGATGCGATCCCGAATCAGTCGGGGACCACGCGCCGCACGACGGATGCCGTGTTCCGCCCGCTCGGCGTGCGTCCGATCGTCGTCTCCCCGCTCTCGAGCGAAGAGCTCGCCCACGCCGATCTATCGGCGCCGCCCGGCAATCCGGACCACGTCCGTCCGACTCCCCCGCCGCCGGTGCCGCTCAGCGTGGAGGAACGCTACCAGTCGATCACCGAGCGGCTCGGCCGCGCCGACGCCGCGTTCCAGCGGGAGTACCGCGAGAACTTCGACATGTCGTGGATTTACCACGACAGCGCGCTCGAAGGCGTCGTCTACACCTTCCAGGAGCTCAAGGCCGCGGTCGATCCATCGGTGCCGATCGTGCCCGATTCGAGCCTGCAGCCCGCCTGTGAAGAGATCCGCCGCCACCGCGCGGCGATCGAGCTCGTGCGCGACCTGGCCGAGCGCAAGCGTGTCCCGATCAACGTGGACATGGTGAAGAAGCTCTACGTCACCCTGCACCCGGAAGAGGGCGACGTGAAGACGGTCAAGTACCGGAAGGACATCCCCCAGCACCGGCTGTACTTCCACGAGTACGTTCCCCCCGACAAGATCGCCTACCGCGTGCGGCAGATCGTCGACTGGCTGAACGGGCCGGAGCCCAAGAAGATGAAGAACCCGCTGCGCGTCGCGGCGCGGGTTCACTACGACCTCGTGCGCGTGTTCCCGTTCCAGACGGACAGCGGCAAGGTCTCACGTTTGCTGATGAACCTGATCTTGATGCGCTCGGGTTACCCGCCCGCCATCATCCACTCGACCGAGCGCCAGAAGTACTACGAGGCGCTGAAGGGTCAGCTCCCGGTCATCATCAACATGACGCTCGATGCGATCTCGAACGCCCTCGCCAGCATCGAGAAGCACCTCGACGAGCACGAGTCGCGCTCGAAGTCGGGCGGCGTCGCCTCGACGGCCACCCCGTCGGCGCCCGGAACGGCGGCCGCCCAGTCCGGAAGTCCCGAGGCATCGGACGTCTCCGAGGAGCCGGACGCGGCGAACGCCACCGAAGACGCAGACGACGCGGACGACGCGGACGAGCTGGCCGCAACCGCGGACAACCCGGACACGTCGGACACCACGGACGACGCGGACGACGCAGACGAACCCGACGCGCCGGACAGCTCCGAAACGCCCGAAGCCTCGGAGTAGCCTCCCCTCGCCCCTTCGGCGCGTCAGTCAGCGCCGGCCGCGATCGCGTCCCAGCCCGTGGCCTGAGCGAGCTTGGCGATCGCGACGTTGTAGTCGAAGGTCGCGGTCATCAAGGCGAAGCGCCGGAGCGCGTATTCTTTGGCGGGATCGACGATGTCCTTGTCCTCGAAGGTGCCGACGTCGATGCCTTGCTGCACCTGGAGCAGCCAGCGCTTGGCGAGCGCCGCGGAGCGGCCGTAAGCGGCCAAGCGATTTTCGGCGTCCACCGCCTCGCGAAACGCCTGTTCGACCTCGACCCCTACCCCGCCGAGAGCGTAACGCTCGGTCGCACGGATCTCTTCGAGCTCGGCCTCCGCCTGGGCGAGACGCGCCGTGGCCGGCAGGAAATCGAGCTTGTATCGCATCACGAGCGCCGCGCCGTAGCTCTGACCGTGACCCGGATCGATCGTGAACGGGTTCCTCTGGTCGGTGACCCGGGGCGCGTTGGCGTAGCGCGCGGATAGCCCGAGACCGAAGTCCGGAAATAGCTTGGCGCGCGCGACGCGCATCTGCGCTTCCTTTGCCAGGATGCCGGCCCGCGCCATGTTGATCTCCGGGCGGTGAACGCGCGCCGCGGACAGGTAGTGCGCGAGCGGACCGAGCCGGTGCGCGAGCAGCTTGAGCGGCACATCCGGCACCTCGAGCGGTCCGCTGACGCCCGTGAGAAAGCGCAGACCCGACAGCGCGTAGAGCTGCTGCTTTCTGGCTTCGCTCTCGCGGGCGTTCAGATCTTCGCGCTGGAGCTGGAGCTTGATCAGATCGATCTCGTCCGAGTCCCCGTCCGCCACCTTCTCTTCCAGCGGAGCCAGGTACTTGTCGATGCGGGCTTCGGCCTCGCGCACCAGCACGAGCGCGTCCTTCGCGAGCTGCGCGCCGTAGAAGGCGCGGCGCACCGCGAGCAGCACTTCGTTCTTTTCCTTCTTGAGCTCGTTCTCGCCCACCTTGACGTTGGCGTCGGCGGCGTCCCACGTGTTGGTGATCTTGCCGAAGGTCCAGAGCGGCACGACCCCGTCGAGGCCGACCTGCCAGGCCAGGCCCATGTCCGACTTGATCGGGACGTCGGAGTCGGGGCTGTACACCGACGTGCCGCGCACGGTCGGCGCGAGCGCCAGCCCCGCGGTCAGGTTGAACTCGCTGAACGGTTGGGTGTGCGCCTGAAAGCGCTGGGCGCGCTTGTACGCGAGCTTGGCCCGGGCCTCGTGGACCTTCGGGTAGTTCTTGGCCGCGAGCGCGAGGCAGCGGCTCAGGGTGTAGGTCGCCGCGCTCGGGGCGTTCGCGGCCGGCGCAGGCGCCTCGCGGTCGTCGCCGCTCGCTTCCGTCGGGTCTTCGGCCCGGGCAGGAGATCCGCCGGACAGCGCGGCGAGCACCAACAGAGCACACCACGACACCCGCCGGAGGGCCGTGAGCGATCGCACGTTCATCAGTCGTCGTCGCGCATTTTGAGGCCTGCGCGCTTGGCGGCACGCCGGAAGTTCGAGCGGTCGAGCCCCGCCTGGCGCGCGGCTTCGGACACGTTGCCTCCGGCTCGTTGCATCAGCGACGCAAAGTAGCCGGTTTCGAAGGCGTGGATAGCTCGATCTTTTGCTTCTCGGTACGGCAAATCGCTGAGCTGCCCCCCGGGCGAGTCGGCGGCGGCGGCGACCGCCTGCAGCTGCGGTTCGGGCGAGGTCGACTGCTTGCGCGAAAATGGCAGGTCGGTCGGCTGAATCACGCCGTCCTTACAGAACACGACCGAGTGCTCGATGGCGTTCTCGAGCTCGCGCACGTTGCCCGGCCAGCGGTGGGACTCGAGCACCTGCATGGCCTCGGGCGAGAAGCGACGGATGGAGGCGTTGGAGCGCGCCGCGTACTTCTGGAGGAAGTGATACGCGAGCAGCGGGATGTCCTCGCGCCGCTCCCGGAGCGGCGGTAGCGAGATCGCGACCACGTTCAGGCGGTAGTACAGATCTTCGCGGAACCTGCCGGCGGCGATCCGGCTCGTCAAATCGACGTTCGTCGCCGCGATCACGCGGACGTCCACGTGCTTCGTCTCGTTCGAGCCGACTCGCTTGATCTCCCCTTCCTGCAGCGCGCGCAGCAGCTTCACCTGGGCGAGGGGCGGGAGATCACCGACCTCGTCGAGAAATAGCGTGCCGCGGTCGGCGGTCTCGAACAGGCCGGGGCGCGTGGCCGTCGCGCCGGTGAACGCGCCGCGCATGTGGCCGAACAGCTCGCTCTCGACGAGATCGACCGGGATCGCCGAGCAATTCACGGCCACGAAGGCGTTGCGGGCGCGCGGCGAGTGCTGGTGGATGGCGCGCGCCGTGAGCTCTTTACCGGTGCCGCTCTCGCCCAGGATCAGCACCGTGGACGAGGTTGGCGCGACGCCCACGGCGAGCCGGTAAACCTCCTGCATCTGCGGAGAGTTTCCGATCAGCTCACCGAACTTCTCGAGGTGCTCGAGGCGCCGCTCGAGCATGGCCGCGCGATCGACGAGCCGCCGGCGCTCGGCGGCCTTGGTGATGGTGAGCACGACCTCGTCGTTCGAGCGGAACGGCTTGGTCAAGAAGTGGTAGGCCCCGGCGCGCACGGCCTTGACCGCGGTCTCGACGTCGCCGAACGCGGTCATCATCACCACCTCGACCCCTGCGTGCTCGGCGCGCACGTGCTCGAGCAGCTCGAGCCCGCCGACGCGCGGCATCATCAGATCGACGATCGCCACGTCCACCGGCTCCTTCTGGAGGAGCTGCATGGCCACGGCGCCGTCGTCGGCCGTGACGACGCTCATGCCGCGGCTGAGGAGCAGACGCGCGAGGCTCCGCCGCAGCGTGGGTTCGTCGTCGACCACCAGGACGCGGGGGGGCGTGTCTTCCAGACGAACGGCCCCGTATTCGCCGGAGCTGGCGCGCAGGCTCAGGGTCACTCCGGAC
>JALYWZ010000744.1 GCA_030852505.1 Myxococcota bacterium
AGCGTTGGGGCGGCACGCTGATCGCCGTCGCCGGCTCCGCGGGCAAGACCACGACCCGCGCGGCGGTTTCCGCTGCCCTCGACGCGGCGCTGCCGGGGCAGGTCCACTTCGTGCGCGGCAACCTCAACAACCAGATCGGTGTCCCGCTGGTGCTGCTCGGGCTCGACGCGCGGCAACGCGCAGCGGCCGTCGAGATCGGCACCAACGCGCCGGGCGAGGTCGCGACGCTCACCGACATCGCCCAGCCGAACGCCGGGATCCTGACCTTGATCGACATCGAGCACAGCGAGGGCCTAGGCTCCATCGAGCGGATCGAGGCCGAGGAAGCCAGCTTGTACGAGCGTCTTGGTCCCGGTGCCGTAGCGCTCGGCAACGTCGACGACGAGCGCGTGCGGCGCCGCCTTTCCGGCGCGAAGACCCGCGCGCGCGTCGGCTACGGCTTCGGCGAGGGGGCAGACTACCGGATCCTGTGGCGCGACGAGGGCAACGTGGAGCGCTCGCGGCTCGTGATCGGTCGTCCCGAAGGCGAACCGCTGTCGGTCGATAATCCCTTCCTCGGCCGGCCCGGCGCTTACGCGGTGGCCGCCGCCGTGGCCTCGACGCAAACCGCGCTCGGTACCGAGCTCGAACCCGGCACCTTCGAAGCGGCCTTCGCGCGGCTCGGCGGGCTCGAGCCGGGAAGGCTCACGCCGATCGCGCTTCAGAACGGCGTGCTCGTGCTCGACGACACTTACAACAGCAACCCCGCCAGCCTGAAGAGCTCGGTGGCGACGGCGCACGAGGTCGCGCGCGCTCGCTCCGGACGGCTCTGGCTGGTGCTCGGCGAGATGCGCGAGCTCGGCGACGAATCGCCGCGGCTGCACCGCGAAGCCGGCGAGACTTTGCTGGATTTTTCCGCAGCTTGCGTGATCTCGCTCGGCGGTGAGGCGCGCTGGTTGCTCGAGCCTTTCGAGCGCGCCGGCGTTCCGGCGCACTCGCTCGAGAGCTACGCGGCCGTGCAGTTCTTGCTCCAGAGCCTGCGGGCGCGCGACGTGGTGCTCGTGAAGGCGTCGCGCGGCGTGCGCGCCGAACGCGTGGTGGACGGCCTGATCGACAAGCTCGGGAGGGCCGGTTGATCTACGAGCTGCTCTATCCGCTGAGCCACGAGTTTGGCTGGGCGAGCGCGCTCAACGTGCTCCGCTACACGCCGTTCCGCGCGATCATGGCCACGATCACGGCCATGCTGATGAGCTTTCTGGTCGCGCCGTGGTTCATCCAGAAGCTCCGCGGCAAGCAGATCAGCCAGATCATCCGCGAAGAGGGCCCGGCCTCGCACTTCTCGAAGCGCGGCACCCCGACCATGGGCGGCTCGCTGATCCTGGTGTCGATCCTGGTGCCCACCGTGCTCTGGGCGGACGTGCACAACGTGTTCGTGATCGCGACCGCCGCCGTCACGGCCGGCTACGGCCTGGTCGGCTTCATCGACGATCGCCTGAAAATCGCGGGCTCGAACACGCGCGGCCTGCCTGGCCGCTACAAGTTGCTCGGCCAGTTCACGATCGCCGGCTTCGCGATGGCGTACCTGTTCCTGAACGAGCCGGAGCTACCGGCAGGGTGGGTGTCGCTGCGGACGCGTCTCGCGATTCCGTTCGTCGCGTTCGACAAGCACCCGATCGAGATCCCGCTCTTGCTCTACATCCTGTTCGCGGTGCTGGTGGTGGTGTTCATGAGCAACGCCGTGAACCTCACCGACGGCCTGGACGGCCTGGCGATCGGTCCAGTGATGATCAGCGCGGGCACGTACCTGGTCTGGGCCTACGTGGCGGGCTCGGTGTTGTTCGGTCGCCCGATCGCCGACTACCTCGACATCGCCGGGATCCCGGAGATGGCCGAGCTCAGCGTGTACGCCGCAGCCGTGATCGGCTCCGGCATGGGGTTCCTCTGGTACAACACCTATCCAGCCCAGGTGTTCATGGGGGACGTGGGCTCGCTCGCGCTCGGCGGCGGGCTCGGCATGCTGGCCGTGCTCACCAAGACCGAGCTCTTGAGCGCGATCCTCGGCGGCGTGTTCGTGGTCGAAGCGGTCAGCGTGATCGCCCAGGTCACGAGCTACCGGCTATTCAAGAAGCGCGTGTTCTTGATGGCCCCGATCCACCACCACTACGAGAAGAAGGGCTGGCCCGAGCCGCGCATCATCGTTCGCTTCTGGATCATTTCGATCTTGTTGGCCCTGGTGTCGCTGTCGTCGCTGAAGCTGAGGTAGCCGTGCTGTCCGGAAAGCGCGTCATCGTCGTCGGTTTGAAGAAGAGCGGCATCGCCGCGGCCCGGCTGTGCCAGGCCGAAGGCGCGCGTGTGCTCGGAACCGACAAGGATGCGCGCGACAAGCTCACCCCGGAGCTGTTCGAGCTCGGTATCGAGCTCGTGGCGGGCGGACACCAAGGCGTGGATTTCGCGGGCGCGGATCTGATCGTGGTCTCGCCGGGCGTGCCGGCGCTGCCCGAGCTCGTCGCCGCGGAGCAAAAGGGCGTCGAAATCATCGGGGAGCTCGAGCTCGCGTGCCGGCGCATCACCGCGCCAGTGGTGGCGGTCGGCGGCACCAACGGCAAGAGCACGACCACGACGCTGATCGGCGCGCTCGCCGAGGCCGCCGGGCTCCGGACCTTCGTCGGCGGAAACCTGGGCACGCCGGCCTCGGACGCCGTGGGCAAAGGTCACGAGCTCGTAGTGCTGGAGGTTTCGAGCTTTCAGCTCGAGCGCGCCCCGCGCTTCCGACCTCGGGTCTCGTTGCTGCTGAACGTGACCGAAGATCACCTGGACAGGTACCCCGATTTCGCGGCCTACGCGCGCGCCAAGGGCAACGCCTTCGTCAACCAGACGAGCGACGACTTCGCGATCATCCCCGAGGGGGACAGCATCTGCGAGGCCGAGGCCCGGCGCGGGCAGGCTCGGATCCTGCGCTTCGGCGAGAGCGCGGACTACGCCGTGGATGCGAGCGGCGTGGTGGAATCCGCCACGGGCCAGCGCTTCGACCTCGGAGAGTCGCGGCTGTTCGGGCGCCACAACTACGAGAACGCCGCCGCCGCGATCGCCGCGGCGCGCGCGCTCCAGATCCAGCCCGAGGCGGTGCGCTCGGGTCTCCGCGCTTTCCAGCCGCTGCCGCACCGGATGGCGCTCGCGGGTCAAATCGGCTCGGTGCGCTTCTACGACGACTCGAAGGGCACCAACGTCGGCGCAGCGGTCACCGCGCTGCTCGGTCTCGCCGAACCGCGCGGCGTGCTGATCGCGGGCGGTCGCGACAAGCAAGGTTCGTACACGCCGCTGATCGACGCCTTGTCGCTCAAGGGC
>JALYWZ010000159.1 GCA_030852505.1 Myxococcota bacterium
AGCGTGGGCAGTGCCGCCGGCCAGGCCGATGACGCGGCCCCGGAGCTGCCCGAGCCGCCGCGCGTCGACATCCCGCCGACCGAAGCCGAGCAGGCCGCTGGTCTGCCGATCCTCGAAATCGAGGTGTCGGGCAATCGCCGGGTCACGGCGGACGACGTCAAGAGTTACCTGAAGCTGCGCCGCGGGGAAGCCTTCGCCCCCGCCTCGCTGACCGAAGACGTGCGCGAGCTCTACGCCTCCGGCTTCTTCGACGACATCGAGGTAGACCTCGAGCGCCGGGACCAGGGAGTGGTGCTGCGCTTCGTGGTGCGCGAGCGCCCGAGCATCGCCTCCGTCGAGGTCGAGGGCAACGTCGAGATCGACGACGAGGAGCTGCTCGAGGCGATCGAGGTCAAGCACGACACCGTGCTGAGCCAGCCGGCCGTGCGCCGCGGCATCCAGAAGATCCGCGACATGTACGCGGAGAAGGGCTTCTTCCTCGCCGAGGTCACGAGCGAGGTCGTCCCGCAGCGCGGCAACACCGTGGTGGTGCGCTACGTGGTCAAGGAGCACGAGCAGGTGAGCGTGCGGCGCATCACCTTCATCGGCAACGACCACCGCTCTAGCGAAGAGCTGCGCGCGCTGATGTTCACCGGCAACGCCGGGTTCTTCGCGTTCGGCTCGGGTGGCCCGTTCCGGCAAGACGCGTTCGAGCGCGACATCGCCGTGATCAGCGCCGAGTACTACGACCGCGGCTTCTTATCGGTGGCGATCAACACGCCGCGCGTGATGCTCACGCCCGACAAGAGCGGCATCGAGGTGGTGATCACCATCGACGAGGGCCCCCGCTACAAGATCCGCAAGCTGCGCGTGTACGAGCGCGGGGAGGACGGCAAGGAGGTCGAGCCGATCGACGGCCGCCGCAACCTGCGGATGATGGTCCGCGCCAACCCCGGCGACTACTTCAACCGCGCGCAGCTGCTCGAGGATCTGCAGGGCATCAGCACGCTGTACCGCGACCACGGCTTCGCCAACGTCGAGGCCACGCCGCAGACCAACGTCGATCCCGAGACCCACGAGGTGGACGTGATCGTGCCGGTCGTGCGCGGTCCGCTCGTGAAATTCGAGCGCATCGAGGTGCGCGGCAACACCAAGACCCGCGACAAGGTGATCCGGCGCGAGCTCGAGGTGGCCGAGGGCGAGCCCTTCCACGAGACGAACCTCGAAAAGTCGCGCCGGCGCGTGACGGCGCTCGGTTACTTCGAGCGCGTGGATCTGTCCACCGAGCAGGGCTCGGCTCCGGACAAGATGAACGTGTACCTCGAGGTCACCGAGAAGCCGACCGGCACGTTCCAGGTGGGCGCCGGCTTCTCGAGCTTCGAGAGCTTCATCGCCACCGCGCAGATCCAGCAGGCCAACCTGTTCGGCAACGGCCAGAGCCTGTCGCTGCAGGGCCAGCTCAGCGGCATCCGCCAGCTGGTGAACCTGCGCTTTTACGAGCCGTACTTCCTCGACAGCAAGTTCAGCGCCAGCATCGACCTCTACAACCAGGTCCGCATCTACCGCGACTTCTCGCAGAGCAGCCTGGGCGGCGGCCTGACCATCGGCTATCCGCTGGTCGAGCCGGAGCTCACGGCGTCCCTCACCTACACCGCCGAGCTCGACGAGGTCTCGACCGAGACGCGCTCGACGCTGCTCGGCCAGGCCTCGCAGACCAGCGTCTTCAACCGGCTGCCGCTCGCGAACCTGTTCAACGACGGCTTCACGTCCAGCATTCGCCCCGGCCTGGTCTACGACACGCGCGACAACCGGCTGTTCCCGACGAGCGGCGTGTACCTGTTCGGCTCGAGCGAGTTCGCGACCGGCCTGCTCGGGTCAGAGAACGAGTTTTTGCGTCACCGCGTGGTCGGGCGCTTCTATTATCCGCTCGGCGCGGGCTTCGTGCTCAAGCTCAACGCCGAAGCCGGCCACGTCACGAGCCCCGACCAGGACGGCGTGCCGATCTTCGCGCGCTTCTTCCTCGGCGGGATCATGGACCTCCGCGGCTTCCGCTACCGCACCGTGGGCCCGCGCGTCGGCCTGACCGACTCGACCGCGCCGGACAGCCAACCGATCCGCAACGGCGCGCCGATCGGCGGAAATTTGATGTATTTCCAGAACCTCGAGATGGAGTTCCCGATCGTCGAGGCCGTCGGGGTGCGCGGCGTGCTGTTCACCGACCTCGGCAACGCCTGGAACCTCGAGGACAACTACTGCAAGACCAGCGGCGGAGCGCCGTTCTACGACGTGGTCCGCCCCTGCTTCGACGGCCTCGACAGCCTGGCGGATCTGCGTACATCCTACGGCTTCGGTATCCGCTGGTTCTCTCCGCTCGGGCCGCTGCGCTTCGAGTGGGGCTTCCCGTTCGCTCCGCTGCCGTACGAGGAGAGCAGCGTCTTCGAGTTCACGATCGGCAACTTCTTCTAGGCCCCCATGACGACGGACGCGGAACGCGACACCGACGTCGGTCCGCGCACCGACCCGAGCCCGGATGCCGTCCGGGGCGCCTCGCAGGTGCTGTCGTCCGAGGCCTTGCCCACGCCGACGCCGAGCACGATCCCGACCGAGAGCGTGACGCGGCCGGCGCCGAGCAGCGAGTCGCAACCCGGTACGGACACGCTGCTGTCGGTCCCCGCCTCCGCGACGCGCGAAGATCTGGCGCTCGATCAGCGCCTCGCCGACGTCGAGCGCAAGCTCTCGGAGGTCGAGTTTCGGCTTTCGTCCCTCGAAAATCGCGCGAAGGCGCCCTCTGCCGCCCCCGATAAATCCTGGGCGCCGTGGTTGATCTTCCTGGCCGTGCTGGCGGTGGCCTGGCAGATTTTGGCGTTTTTTAGGTAGAAACGGCCCGCGGGGCCGGCGCTTGGTGCTAACGTTTCGCACTTCGAAAAATGGCACGTCGCGTCGGAATCATCGGTTATCGAGGCATGGTTGGTTCGGTCCTCTTCGAGCGGATGAAGGCCGAAAAGGACTTCGAGCTGTTCGAGCCCACGTTCTTCTCGACCTCGCAGAAGGGACAGGCCGCACCCGACGTGGGTAAGCCCACCGGCCCCGTGCAGGACGCCAACGACCTCGAGGCGCTCAAGGGCTGTGACGTGCTCGTGAGCTGCCAGGGCGGCGACTACACCAAGGCCGTACACCCGAAGCTCCGCGGAGCGGGCTGGGGCGGCTACTGGATCGACGCGGCCAGCACGCTGCGCATGGATCCGAACGCCGTGATCGTGCTCGACCCGGTCAACCGCCGCGTGATCGACAGCGCCCTCTCCAAGGGGGTGAAGGACTGCATCGGCGGCAACTGCACCGTCAGCCTGATGTTGATGGCGATCCAGGGCCTGTTCGACAAGGGCTGGGTCGAGTGGGTGAGCTCGATGACGTACCAGGCCGCCTCGGGCGCCGGCGCCAAGAACATGCGCGAGCTCCTGCTGCAGATGCGCACGCTCACGCAGGGCCTCGGGCGCACCCTCGACGACGCCGACGCGTCGATCCTCGACCTGGATCGCGCCGTGTCGAAGCTGCTCGTGAGCGCCGAGCTCCCGACCAGCGCCTTCGGCGCACCGCTGGCTGCCAGCCTGATCCCGTGGATCGACAGCGCGGTCGCCGACGGGCAGACGCGCGAAGAGCTGAAAGGCCACGTCGAGGCCAACAAGATCCTCGGGCTCTCCCCGGAGATTCCGGTCGACGGCCTGTGCGTGCGGATCGGCGCGATGCGCAGCCACAGCCTGGCCATGACCATCAAGCTGAAGAAGGACGTGCCGCTGCCCGAGATCGAGCAGGCGCTCGCCGGCGCGAACCAGTGGGTCGACCTGATCCCGAACGACAAGGAAGCGACGCTGAAGCGGCTCTCGCCCGCGGCGGTATCCGGCACGCTGCGCGTGGCAATCGGTCGCGTCCACAAGCTCAAGATGGGCCCCGAGTACCTCGGTTGTTTCGCGGTCGGCGACCAGCTGTTGTGGGGCGCCGCCGAGCCACTCCGGCGCGTGCTCCGCATCCTGCTCGAGCGCTGAGCGCCGCGGGCCGAATTGGCCTGAATTTCAGCCTGAATTCGCGGGTCTGACGCCGCTCCGATTCCAACGCCTATCCGTTGTCGCCGGGCCGCCGATCGACTACTTCCGTGCCTCGATTGGCCGCCCGGGGCCGACCACGAACGAAGCTGATTGATGGAAGAACAGCCGCCGCCTCCACAGCACCCGAACGAGCATCCCGTCAGCATCCAGGACGAGATGCGCACGTCGTACCTCGATTACGCGATGAGCGTGATCATCGGGCGCGCCATCCCCGACGCCCGCGACGGCCTGAAGCCGGTTCACCGCCGGATCCTGTACGCGATGCGCGGGCTGAACCTGATGCCCGGCGGCTCGTACAGCAAATGCGCCAAGGTCGTGGGCGAGGTGCTCGGCAACTACCACCCGCACGGCGACGCCAGCGTTTACGACGCGCTCGTGCGCATGGCGCAAGACTTCTCGATGCGCCACGAGCTGGTCGACGGCCAGGGTAACTTCGGCTCGGTCGACGGCGATCCACCCGCAGCCTACCGTTACACCGAGTGCCGGCTGGCGAAGATCTCGGTCGAGCTTTTGACCGACATCGAGAAGGAGACGGTCGACTTCGTCCCGAACTTCGACGAGTCGCGCGAGGAGCCGACGGTGCTGCCGGCGCGCTTCCCGGCGCTGCTCGTGAACGGCTCCGGCGGCATCGCCGTCGGCATGGCCACCAACATCCCGCCCCACAACCTGGAAGAGGTGGTGCGCGCCACGATCCACCTGATCCAGAACCCCGACGCCGACATCCCGGCGCTGATGGGGTTCGTGAAGGGCCCGGACTTCCCGACGGCCGCGCAGATCTACGGGCGCTCCGGGATCGCCCAGGCGTACCTGACCGGGCGCGGCAGCATCGTGATGCGGGCACGGACCGAGATCGAGAAGGTCCAGGGCAGCAACGACCGCGAACAGATCGTCGTCACCGAGATCCCGTACCAGGTCAACAAGGCCCGCCTGCACGCCAAGATCGGCGAGCTGATGCGCGACAAGCGCATCGAGGGCATCAAAGAAGCGCGCGACGAGAGCGATCGCGACGGCATGCGGCTCGTGATCGAGCTGAAGAAGGACGTCTACCCGCAGGTCGTCCTGAATCAGCTTTTCCGCCTGACCGACATGCAGGCGACGTTCGGCATCATCAACCTGGCGATCGTCGATGGCCGGCCCGAGGTCTTGAACCTCAAGCAGTCGCTCGCCGTGTTCATCCAGCACCGCCGCGAGGTGGTGAGCCGCCGCACGCGCTTCGAGCTCGCCAAGGCCGAGGCTCAGCGCGAAATCGTCGAAGGCCTCGGCATGGCCGTGACCGAGGTCGACCTCGTGATCCAGACGATCCGCACCTCGAAGGACCCGGACGAGGCGCGAGAGCGCTTGATGACCTTGCCGCTCAAGGGGCTCGAGGCCTTCGTGCTCCGCGCGGGCCGGCCCGAGGCAGAGGTCGCCGAAGCTGCCACCAGGACCGATTATCGGCTCTCGGAGCGCCAGGCCAAGGCCATCCTCGAAATGCGACTGGCCCGGCTCACGGGGCTCGAGCAGGACAAGCTCGCCGCCGAGTACGGCGAGCTCGGCAACGAGATCGCCCGGCTCAAGCAGATCCTGGCCGACGAGCACCAGCTGCTCGGGGTGATCGTGACGGAGCTCGAGGAGGTGCTCGAGAAGCACGCCGAGCCGCGCCGCACCGAGATCGTCGACAACGAGGCCGAGATCCAGATCGAGGATCTGATCCAGGAGGAGGACATGGTCGTGACCATTTCCCACTCCGGCTACATCAAGCGCACGCCGGTCTCCGCGTACAACGCCCAGCGCCGCGGCGGTAAGGGCAACCGCGGGATGGAGGCGCGCGACGACGACTTCGTCAATCAGCTGTTCATCGCGTCGACGCACAGCTTCGTTTTCTTCTTCTCGAACCGCGGCAAGGTCTACGTGAAGAAGGTGTACGAGGTGCCCCAGGCCGCTCGAAACGCCAAGGGCCGCGCCATCATCAACTTCATCGAGCTCGAACAGGGCGAGAAGATCGCCGCGATCACGCCGGTCAAGGGCTTCGAGCAGGGCCTGTACGTGACCACGATCACGCGCAGCGGTCAGATCAAGAAGACCGAGGTGCTCGACTACGAGAACTACCGGGACAAGGGCATCATCGGCGTGAAGCTCGCCGACGACGATCAGCTGCTCACCGCCACCGTCACCGACGGCAACGCGGAATTCGTGATCGCGACCAAGTCCGGTAAGTCGATCCGCTTCGACGAGCAACAGGTCCGCGATACCGGCCGCAACACCTCGGGCGTCAAGGCAATCGAGCTCGAGGGCGACGACGTGGTGGTGGGCCTCGCGCGCACCGAGCCCGAGCGCGATCAGGTGCTCGCCGTGTGCGAGCGCGGCTTCGGCAAGCGCACGCCGCTCGAGGAGTTCCGCATTCAGAACCGCGGCGGCAAGGGCATCATCCTGATCGACGCCACCGAGCGCAACGGCCCGGTCGTCGGCCTGTCTCTGGTCAAGCCGACCGACGAGGTGATGCTGATCACCGATCGCGGCCAGACCATCCGCATCGCCGTCGGCGAGATCCGCGAGACCGGCCGCAACGCCCAGGGCGTGAAGCTGATGAGCGTCGACGAGGACGAGCGCGTCGTCGGCGTCGAGCTGATCGGCGAGGCCGCCGCGCCCGAAGGCGCCGAAGAGGACGCGAGCGACGGTGCCGACGCCGACGCCGACGCCGAGTCCGAGGCCAGCGCCGAGCCATCCGAAAACGGCAGCGCCGAACCCGGTTCGGACGATGGCGGCTCGGAAAGCTGAAAAGAAGCGCGTCCCCGCGCCGAAAGTCCGGAGTAAAGCCGCACTGGCCATCGCGGCCAGGCCCAAGCCCAAGGCGCCGGTTCGAAAACCGAAGGCCTCGGCCGAGGCCCGCGCCGTGTTCGCGAAGCTCCACGCCCACCACCACGACGCGCACTGCGAGCTCGATCACAAAAACCCTTTCCAGCTCGTGATCGCGACCGTGCTCTCCGCGCAGAGCACCGATGTGATGGTGAACCGCATCACGCCCGATTTGTTCCGCGCCTACCCCACCCCCGCCGCTCTCGCCAAAGCCGAGCAGAGCGAGGTGGAAGGCAAGCTCAACAAGATCGGCATGTTCCGGCAGAAGGCCCGAAACATCATCGGGCTCTCGAAGCGCCTGGTCGAGCACCACGGCGGCGACGTACCGCGCTCGCTCGCCGAGCTGGTCGAGCTACCCGGCGTCGGCCGCAAGACGGCGAATGTCGTGCTCGGAGTGGCCTTCGGCGCGCCCGAAGGCGTGGTCGTCGATACTCACGTGCAGCGCATCAGCCAGCGGCTGGGTTTCACGCGCGAAACCGAGCCGGTCGAGATCGAACAAGACCTGATGAAGCTGTTCCCGCGCGAAGATTGGGACATGCTCTCACACGTCCTGATCTTCCACGGCCGCCGCATCTGCACCGCGCGCTCGCCGGCCTGCGCGGCCTGCCCGGTGAACGAGCTGTGCCCTTCGGCTTTTAGGGCTGAAAACGTGGGGCGAAAGCCGACACGCCTGCGTACCTGAAAGTCTTTTCTTCTGAACCCAGACCGCTCCGGGCTCGCCGGATTTTGTTCTGGAGTGCGCCGCTCGGGGCGATCGAGATCTGTCGTGCTAGGCGGGTGAGGCTTCACGACGGTACTTTACGTCCCTCCGTCGGAGTAGCCCCTGGGTCCGGCTAACAGCTGACGGCCCTCTGTCCGCTCAGTTCCTCGCGCGCGTCGCGCGGTCGGCGCTCAACAAATTCTCGACCGTGCGCGTGGTCATGCTGCCGTCGCGGACCTCACGCAGATCCAGCAGGCGCTTTTGCAGGGAGATGTTGGTGCGGATGCCGCCGATGATGAACTCGTCGAGGGCGCGCTGCATGCGCGCGATCGCCGCGGCGCGGGTGGGCGCGTGGGCGATCACCTTGGCGAGCAGCGAGTCGTAGTGCGACGGCACCGTCCAGCCGCCGAACACGCCCGAGTCCACCCGTACGCCGGCGCCGCCGGGCGGGTGATACTCGAGGATCTTCCCCGGCCAGGGCGCGAAGGTGTTCGGATCCTCCGCCATGATCCGGCATTCGATGGCGTGGCCTCGGAAGCGCCAGTTCGAGGTGTCGGGCAGATCGAGCTTGTGCCCGGCCGCGGCCTTGATCTGCTCCGCGACCAGATCCACGCCCGTGGTCATCTCGGTCACCGGGTGCTCGACCTGCACCCGCGTGTTCATTTCCATGAAGTACAGGTTGTCGGGCCCGTCCATCAAGAACTCGAGCGTGCCGAGCGAGGTGTAGCCGCTCTCGCGCACCGCGTGGCGGATGCGCTCGCTCATGCTGGCGCGGAGCTCGTCCGAGATGTTCGGGCTCGGCGCCTCCTCCACGAGCTTCTGGTTCTTGCGCTGGAGGGAGCACTCGCGCTCACCCAACGTCCAGACCTGGCCGTGTTGGTCGGCGAGCACCTGGAACTCGATGTGCTTCGGCCGCTCCACGAAGCGCTCCAGATAGAGCTCCGGATTGCGGAAGGCGTTCATGGCCTCGGCGGTGGCCGACTCGAACGCTCGGCGCATCTCGCTCGCGCTGCGGACGATGCGCATGCCGCGCCCGCCGCCGCCGCCGCTCGCCTTGACCATCAC
>JALYWZ010000745.1 GCA_030852505.1 Myxococcota bacterium
ATCTCGCCGATCACCGCGTCCCGGGAGAACGGCGCTTCGAGCGTCGCGGCGCGGCGCGCGGTCGCGGCGCGCTCGAACAGCGCCCGGCGTAGCTCGGCCGGCTCGACCGGACTGTGGGAGCCGAACTCGGCTTCGTCGAGCAGGAGCTTGGCGAGGCCGAGCGCGATCCTCCGCTCACTCGGGCGGAGCTCGAGCTCCGAGAGCCGGGCCTCGACCGTGTCGCGGTCCTGGCCCACGCTCGCCGCGAGCAACTCGGAGAGCTCGAGCGCGAGCTCCCGGACCCGGGCGCGCTTGGACGGCGGCAGCTCCTGCAAGCGCAGCTGCTTTCCGTCGCGCTTGGCGCGCACGTGCTCGACGCTCAGCATGGCTTACCGGTACGCGACGTGCTCGCGGCGGCGTTCGCTCGTGAAGTGCTCGGAGGTGCCTGCGGAAACCAGCTCGTAGAGCACGGCGCGCTTGTCACCGCTCCGGCGCAAGATCCGCCCCAGGCGTTGCACGTGCTCGCGCACCGAGCCGCTGCCGCTGATCACGACGGCGACGCTCGCGTCCGGGACGTCCACGCCCTCGTTCAACACCTTCGAGGTGGCGATCGCGCCGTATTGCCGGCGCGAGAAGCGCTCCAGGATTTCGCTCCGCTCCTTGACCTTGGTCTGGTGCGTGATGACGGGGATCAGAAAGCGGCGCGATACGGCGTAGGCCGTCGCGTTGTCCTGGGTGAAGATCAGGACCTGCTCGTTCTGGTGCTGGTCCAGCAAGCGCTCGAGCGCGAGCAGCTTGCCGGTCGCAGCGAGCGACAGCTCGCGCTGGCGCAGATAGGCTTGAAATGCGCGGCGCCCGGCCGACGAGCGCGCGGCGCGCTGCACGAACTCGCTCCAGCCGCTGCCGCGGCTCATGCGGATGCCCTGGGAGCGCAAGAAGTCCGTGTAGAGCTTGCGTTGCTCGGCGTACTCGGCGCGCTCGGCCGGCGTGAGATCGACGTCGAGTCGCACGGTCTCGTAGTCGGCGAGGTACTCCCCGGACAGCTCGACGATGTCCTTGCGATAGACGACCGGGCCGATCAGGCGATCGAGCACGGCGTCGCGGCCGTCCGGGCGCTCGGGGGTGGCGCTCAGGCCGAGCCGAAACGGCGCCAGGCAAAGCTCGGCCGCGAGCTGGTAGGTCTCGGACGGCAGGTGGTGGCACTCGTCGAACACGACGAGCCCGAAGCGCGCGCCGAAGTGCTGCATGTGCAGGTACGCCGAGTCGTAGGTCGTGACCGTGAGGTCACGGAGCTCGTGGCTGCCACCGCCGACGATGCCCACCTCGCAGCCGAAGCTCGTGCGGAGCAAATCGTACCACTGACGCACCAAATCGAGCGTGGGCACGACCACGAGCGTGGAGCGGCGGCGGTCCTGGATTGCGAGCACCGCCAGGTGGCTCTTGCCGGCGCCGGTCGGGAGCACGACCACGCCGCGCCCGTGAGCCCGGCGGAACTCGACGAGCGCCTCGGTCTGGAACGGCCGCGGCTCGCGGTGCAGCACGAGCGACGCCGACAGCTCGCCGTAACGCCGCGCGAGGTCTCGATACTCGACGCCCGCGCGGTGCAGCGCCGTCACGACCTCGGCGTAAGCGCAGGCCGGCGCGCGGTGGCTGTTCGAGCGCTTGTCGAAGCGGCAGCTCGCGGGCAACTCGAAGCCGTCGGGGACGCCCTCGAGCTCGAGCGTGCCGGACTCGAAGCGCAGCGTGATCATGGCAAGGCCGAGCCGGGCGCCGGTGCAGGCGCGGGCCGCGACTCGATGGGCGAGCCCATCAGCTCGAGCGGCACGTGCCAGACGACCTCGCCGATCCGCGTGCCGCGGCGCTCTCGCAAGCGCAGCAACGTGGCGGAGCAGTTGTCCATGCGCAGCACGCACACGCGCGGGACGGGCAAGCAGATCAAGCGCTTGACCAGATGAAAATTGAAGCCACCGTGAGCCACGAGCAGCACGCGGCCCGACAGGGCCGAGACGCGGCCGATCACGCGATCGGCGCGGGCCTGGATCTGCTGGTAGCTCTCGCCGCCGTATTCCGCGAAATCACCGAGCTCCTCGAGCCGTCGGGCGGGGTAGCTCGGAAAGCGTCCGGCGATCTCTTCCGCGTTGAGCCCTTCAAGCTGTCCGGCGGCCACCTCGGCGAGGTCCGGGTCGACCTGCGGCGGCGAACCGCCCGCCGCGTGGCTGATGATTTGCGCTGTTTCCGAGGCGCGGCGCAGCGGCGAGCAAAGCGCGACGTCCCACAGGATGCCCTGCGACGCGAACCAGCGGCCGACGACGTGGGCCTGGGCGCGGCCGCGATCGTTGAGCGGCGAATCGAAGCGGCCCTGCATCCGCGCTTCCGCGTTGGCCTTGCTTTCGCCGTGGCGCACGACCACGATTTCTAGCGACTCGCTCAAGGTGACCCGTGGTTTCGATCGATATCACTTACGAAGGCAATCTGCATACGGAGGCGGTCCACGGACCGTCGAAGGCCAAGCTCTCGACCGACGCGCCCGTGGACAATCACGGCCGCGGCGAGAGCTTCTCCCCCACGGACCTCGTGGCGACCGGCCTCGGCTGCTGCATGTCTACCGTGATGGGGATCCTGTCGATGAAGCGCGGCTACGACATCACGGGCATGCGGGTGAACGTGAAGAAGCTGATGACGCCGCCGCCGCGCCGCATCGCCCGGCTCGAGGTGAGCCTGGTCGTGCCCGCGGAAAAGGCCGCCGCGCTCGACGCCACCGCGCGGGCGGACCTCGAGCACGAAGCCAATCATTGTCCGGTACGGCTGAGCCTGCTCGACGCCATCGAAGTGCCGGTGACGTTTCGCTGGGGTGACGCCTAGCTTCCGTCCTCGCGCTCGGCGACGGCGCCGGCACCGAGGCAGCGCGTGCCGTCTTCCCAATCGAAGCAGCGCACGCCCACGACGTCTTCCATGCCGAGCCGGCCGGCGGCGACGCGCAGTCCGTCGCGAAGCAGCGCTTCCGAGCAAGGCTTCGCGCAGCGCACCTCGAAGCTGCCCACCACGCGGTGGCTCGGCGGCAGCGCCGGCAGATCGCGCACCTCGCTGAGCGGTCGGAGCCCGCGCCCCGGTGAGGCAGCGGCAGGCGAGAAGCTGACGGAGATCGCCGCACCGAGGCCACCAAAGACGTCGGGGCCAGGAGCTCCGACCGCGGGTGCCGAGTCGGGCGCGCGGCGCGCGAGCGTCGCGCTACACGAAAGCGTCACCTCCCCGTGGCACTCGAGCGCGACCAGCGTGTCGCCGCCCGACGCGGAGGCGGCCTCGCCCAGCATGCGGATCAGACGCCCGAAGGA
>JALYWZ010000746.1 GCA_030852505.1 Myxococcota bacterium
GGCCCTGCCCGCTCCGGAGCCGAGCCGGGCCCTGCCCCTCCCGTGCGCAGACTGCGCGCCGCAGGCTCGGCGCGGGCGCCTCGACGACGCGCGCGTTCGCTACACGCTCGAAGCCATCGAGATCCGCGGCAACACCCGCACCAGCTCGCGCGTGGTGCTGCGCTACGTGCCGTTCTCCCCGGGAGACGTGTTCGACGTCGACGATCCCGAGGTCGAGCTCACGCGCTATCGCTTGCTCGGAACCGGATTTTTCCGGGACGTTCAGTTCTCGCTCAAGAAGGGCAGCGAGCGCGGCCTGATCGTGCTGGTGATCGACGTCGCCGAGCGCAACACGATCGTCGTCAACGATCTCTCGATGGGTCTGTCGGCGGACGCCGATACCCAGGGCAACGCACGCCCGCTCACCGCCTACGCCGGCATCGACCTGGCGGAGACGAACCTCGGCGGCACCGGCATGACCCTCGGAGTCGCGGCGGCCGTGGCGCAAGGCCAGACGGCGCTGCGTCTGCGCTTCCTCGATCCGGCGTTCCTCGGCAGCGCCTGGATGACGAGCGCCACGCTGCTGTTCGCCGATGCCAAGGATTACTTCGGCAACACCGGCGTGCTGCAATCCGATCGCGGCAACACCGGCGACCCGCGCGACTTCGCGATCGTCCGCTACAAGCGCTTCGGCGGAACGCTCGGCGTCGGCCGCGACCTGTCGGTCTCGACGCAGCTCTGGCTGCACTACCGGCTGGAGGGCGTCACCGCCGACTATCCGGACCAGGCCTCGCACTTGCGGGGCTTCGCCCGCGAGCCGATCGATTTCGACGTGATCCGCGGCTCGAGCGTGCTCAGCACGCTGCGCGCCACGCTCGAGCACGACACGCGCGATCACCCGATCCTGCCCACGCGCGGTTCGTTCCTCTCGCTCACGGGTGAGCTCGGGTTGCTGCCCGCGTCGCCCGACTACGAATACCAGCGCGTCGAAGTCGACACGAACCACTACATTCGTTTGCCCTGGCACGGGCACGTCTTGCGCATCGGTGCTTACGCCGGGGCCGTGGCCGGCAACGCGCCGTTCTTCGAGCAGTTCTACGTCGGGGATTTCAGCGACTTCTTGCCCGACCGCGTGATGGGCGTGAACTTCGATCGCCGTCCTCCGCCGAACCTGCTCGGCACGCAGATCGTCGAGGTCCGCTACGGCCAGTATGCGGCCAAGCTCAGCGGCGAGTACCGGATCCCGCTCTACCGCGGACGCCGCTCCGTGTTCGGTATCGACGCCTTCGCGAGCTTCGGCGTTTACGGCGTCGCGGCCAAGCGCGACCTGACCCACCCACCCGAGGGCTACTCGGGGCTCGCCCGCATTCCGATCGATCTGACCGGCAACCTCGGGTTCCGGATCGACACCAGCGCGGGCGGTTTCGCGTTCGCTTTCTCGAACCTGCTCGGCTTTTTCCCCGTTCGCGGTGAGGGTCCAGCCGGTGCGGACTGAACCGCACGAGCAGCGAAGGAGCCGGCCACGGCGCAGGCGCTTTGGCGCGGGGCTCTTCCGCTGGCTGCTCCCTGCCCTGCTTCTGCTCACGGCTCCCGTCGCTGCGCAGGAAGCCCGCACCGAAGAGCCGGTGCGCGAGGCCACCTTCGAGTGGGACGCCGATCTGAACGTGTTGTTCTTGAGCCTCGGCTTCCGCGAGCTCATCGACGCGAAGATCCAGGAGAAGCTACGCCGCGGGTTGCCGACGACGATCGTGCTCACGGCCACGATCTTTCGGGGAACGGGCGGCGAGCCGCTGTCGACCACGGCCCAGACCTGCAAGGTCACCTGGCACGTCTGGGAAGAAGCGTATCGCGTCGAGGTCACGCGTCCCGGCTCGAGCCAGGTGCGCTGGACCACGACCATCGAGGGGGTGCTCCGGCGCTGCGCGGAGGTTCGGCGCCTGCTCGCGGGCGATCGCAGCCAGATCCCGGCCGATGTCCCGCTCGTCGCCAGCGGCAAGATCCAGGTCAACCCGATCAGCCCGGAGGTCTTGAAGAAGATCCAGCGCTGGGTGATGCGCCCGGCCAGCACCGGAACAGCGGCGCCGGGTGACGCCTTGTTCAGCACTTTCACGGGGCTATTCCTGCAGCGTGTGGGTGACGCCGAGCGCGAGGTGAAGTTCGTGACGCGCGTGACCCTGCCGCGCGTGTTTCATTCGCGCGAAGAGTGACTCGGGTACGCGGTATCAGGTATCAGGAGCCAGAGCTGATGAGTCGATATTTCCCGCTGGCTTTGGAGGTCGATGGTCGTCCCTGCGTCGTCTTGGGGAACGGAGCCGAGGCGATCCGGCGCGCCAGCGCGCTGCTCGAGGCGGGCGCGCTCGTGTCGCTCGTCGCCGAAAGCCCGAGCGCCGAGCTCCGCGAGCTCGCGGCGCAGCGCGGACTGACACTCACGGAGCGGCGTCCCCGGGGCTCGGATCTGGATGGGCACTGGCTGGCCGTGTTCAGCGAGCGCGACCCGGCGCTCGCAACGGAGCTCGGCGCGGCAGCCAACGAGCGACGGATCTGGTTTTGCGCGGTCGACGACCCGCGAGCCAGCAGCTACGCGCACATGGCCCAGGCACGCGCGGGGCTGGTGACGGTCTCTATCAGCACCTCGGGCAAGGCTCCGGCGCTCGGGCGACGGCTTTCGGAGGAGCTACGCCGCGTGTTCGACTCCGCGGGGCTCGCGGCCTTCGCCCAGAAGCTCGCGGAGCTGCGCGAGCGCACTCCCAGCGCCGAGCGCGGGCGGGTCCTCGGCGAGGCCGTGGCGGGTGTCGAGCTCGAAGGCCGGCTGCGCTTGCCCGAGTGAGCCCGAGTGAGTCACTCGAAGCTGGGCGGCGCGTTCGGATCGCGCAGGGCGCTCTCCGGCACGTACGTGGCCAGGATCGCGATCGTGTAGCGGCGAAACTGGTGCGGCACGGCGGCCCAGTCCGGCTTCGGCAGCGCGCGCTTCACGCACTCGGTCGAGCGCCGCGCTTGAGGCCCGCGAAAATCTCCGCTCGCTCCCGGGAACACGTGCAGGCGCTTCTCGGTGAAATCGATCGTCAGCACGTGGTTGATCGTGCCGATCAGCTTGGCGCGCGGCGCGCAGTTCTCGGTGTCGCGGATCGCCTTGGCCAGCGCTTCTTCGAAGACCGGTAGCTGATCGCAGGCGTTGCCCTCGACCTGATTGCCGCGCCCGTTGCCGCAGCGAACGCGCTGCACCGGCCCGAGCTTCAAGCGCTCGGGCGGCTTTTTGGTGTCGGGAGCCGCAGAAGGCAGCGCCGAGGCCAGCGCCGCCGCGGACGGCGCGGCGGACGCCTCCGCCTTGGCT
>JALYWZ010000160.1 GCA_030852505.1 Myxococcota bacterium
CGGCAAGCCGGGACGCGGGCGCGCGCGCGTAGCGGCGGAGCCGGCGCCGATCGAGATCCCGAACACGGGCAACGCCAAGATCGACGCGATGGGTGACGTGTTCAACAACGCGCTCGCGCCGTTTCAGAACGCGCCACCGGCGGAGCAAGGGGCGATCGGTGTCGTCAACCACGCGATCGGCGCGGTGATGGGCCTGCAGGGCATGGGCATGGAGCTCATGAACACGGGCTTTGCGATGGCCACGGCCGGGATCGCAGCCGCCATGCCCGCGTTCCCCGCGGCGTTTCTGACCGTGCCGCACATCGGCATGCCGCACGCGCACCTGCATCCGCCGAGCCTGATTCCGCCAGCGCCGCCCGTGCCCTTGCCGAGCATCGGTACGCTGATGCTCGCTGGAAGCGTCGGCGTGCTCGTATGCGGCATGCCCGCGGGTCGTTGCGGCGATCTCGGTCTTGCGGTCACATGCGGCAGCTTCTCCCCCGCATTCGACGTCTTCCTCGGCTCGAGCAACACCTTCATCGCGGGCAACCGCGCGGCGCGCATGACGGACATGACGCGCCACTGCAATCCGGCGAGTGCTGCACTGGCCGTGAGCCGCGGCGCCGCGCTGTTCAGCGCCGCCGTGGGCGCGGTCGGAGTTGCGGCGGAGGCGGCGGGCGGTGGCGCGGTGGTCGGCTCAATCGCGCAGATCGCTGCCGATCTGGCGGCTGCCGCGATGAGCGCGCTGCTCGGTAAAGACCCTGGTGTCCCGCCCGCGATGGGCGCGCTGATGATGGGCGCACCGACGGTGCTGATCGGCGGCTTCCCGTGCCCGAATCTGCCGGATCCGCTCAGCGCGATGATGAAGGGGCTCAAGTGCCTCTCAAAGAAGTTCCTGAAGAGCAAGGGCTTTGGGAAGCTCCTGAACAAGGTCGGGCTCTGCAACCAGAAAGGGGAGCCGGTCAATTCGTTCACCGGCGAGGTCTACAACGACATCGCGGACTACCGGGCAGCGGACACCGGTTTTGCTTGGGAGCGTCACTACCGGAGCGGTTGGAGCCAGCAAGACGGACCGCTCGGCTTCGGCTACCGGCATTTTTTTCAGCGCACGCTGACGCTGCTGCGTAAGCGCGCAATTTACGAGGCTTACGACAACGAAGTGGTCGCGCTCGCCAAGCTGGGCGAAGGTCAGTACGAGACGACGGACGGCTACAGCTTGTCGACCGCCGACGGTCGCAGGTATCAGCTCACCACTGATCGCGATGAGGTCCTCGAGTTCGAGACGTTGCCGACGGTCCCGGTCAGCGGGCGCCTCGTCCGTTACCAGAGCGCGCAACTGGACGCCTACCTTCAATACGACAGCGCCGGCAGGCTCTACTCGATCAGCGAGTTTTCTCCGGCTGGGACCTTCGATACCTTCTTTGCGTACGATGCGAAAAGCCACATCGAGGTGATCGGCCGGGGTCTCCGCGGCCGGAAGCCTGCTCAGATTGCGCGCTACAAGTACTACGACGGCTGCTTGGTGGAGTGCCAGGATGCGGCGGGGGGCACGGTCCACTTTCGATACGATTCGGCGCGCCGCATGGTGCGAGCCACCGATCGGCGCGGCTACAGCTTTCACTGGTACTACGACCCGCAGAGTGGCCGCTGCATCAAGAGTTGCGGTGACGACGGCTTGTGGGGGATCGAGGCCCAGTACGAGGGCGCTACTTCTACGTTCACCGAAGCCGACGGAGGGCGATGGACCTTCAAGCACTATCCGGACGGAACCATCTCGCACATCCTCGATCCGTACGGCGGGGTCACCGAGTATCAGAAGAACGGAGATCGCATCGAGAAGCAGGTCACCCCCGGGGGCCTGGAATATCTTTGGCACTACGACGCCCACGGCAAGCACACGCATCGCGAAGATCCGTGGGGCAAGCGCTTACCTCCCGAAGACGACGAGCCGAACCCCGACGATCCGTCGGACGATCCCGGTCCAACGACGCATCGCGGGTGGTTGTTCGGTCGCCCGATGGCTGAACTGGGACCGCGCCTTGGGTGGCTGCCGGCAAGCATCCGGCAGGCACTCGCGCAGTTCGGTGTGCCGCCAGCATCAGCGGCGAGTGGCACGGCCCTATACGACACGATGGGGCGGATCCGCGAATGGCAGCATCCCGATGGGTCGGTGGAGCGCTACCAGCGTGACCCCGAGGGCAACATCGTCGGCTACCAGGACACGCGCGGCAACTGGACGCAGCGTTGGATCGACTCGTGGAATCTGGTCGGCGCCGAACAGAGCCCGACCGGGAGCGTGACGCGGTACGGATACACCCACCGGGGCGAACGCGCGTTCGTTATCGATCCGAACGGCAACCGCACCGACTACAAGCACGACCAGCTGCACCGCCTCAGCGAAACCCTGTTCAACGGAGTGCTGTTCAAGCGCTACGAATACGACGCACGGGACGTCGTCCTCGCCGAATACGACGACACGGGCTCAGCGCTGATCAAGCATAAGGCCAACGCGCTCGGGTTACACGTCGAGAGCGCGCTCGCGAGCGGAGAGACTTACACCTACGAGTACGACGCCCACGGAAACTACACCAAGGCCTCTTCCTCGCGGCACGACGTCCGGCAGAGTCACGATGGCGAGCTGCGACTTTCGGATCGGCGCGACGGCAAGGGAGTGATCCATCACTTCCGCGCCGGAGGCTGGATCGACGAAACGGAGTATTTCGAGGCATACAGCGTCGACTACGAGCTCGACGACGGCGATATCTGGCGCGTATTGTCTCCGGATTCCGGCGAACACCGCTTCTACGCGGCTGACCGCGGCATAGTCGTGCGCGAGAACGCGAACGGAACCAACGAGGCCTGCCTGTTCGACGCCGAAGAGCGTCTCGTAGCGAGCGTGTGCTGGTACCGGGACAGTCCAGACGTCGGGCCGTTTCGTTCCATTCACTATAGGTACAACGCGGAGTCCGAGCTCACGTCGATGGTCGACACCGAGCGAGGCTTGTTGGAGTTTCGCTACGACGCCGATCATCGGCTCACCGAACAGCGGGCGAATGCTGCGGTTCGAAGCTACCAGTACGACCTCGCAGGTAACCTGATCGCTACGCCGGACTTTCCGCGGATCGAGCGCGGCCCCAACAACGAGCTGTCGCACAGCAACCTCGAGAAGTTCGAGTACGACGCGCGCAAGCGCCTGGCAAAACGCATCCGCTGGGACGGCGTTACCACCACCTACGGCTACGACAGCGCTGATCAGCTCGTGCACGTCGCCTGGAGCGACCGAAAGGACGAGTGGCACGGCGCGTACGACGGGCTCGGTCGGCGGCTGTGGCGGGAGTACGGCGGCAAGCGCACCGACTTCTATTGGGACGACGATCGTCTAGCCGCCGAGCGCGGCCCGGACGGCAAGCTACGGCTCTACGTGTACGCGAACGAGGACGCACTCGTTCCGTTCATGTGGTTGGACTACGATGGGGACGAGGAGCTCGCGGCGTCCGGTCGACCGTACTATTTGTTCTGCGCGCCCACGGGCATGCCGCTAAGTGTCGAGGACGAGCGCGGCGACGTGGTCTGGCAGGTCGCCGCCCTCGACGCGTACGGCGCGATCGAGATCGCTCCCGGGGCGAAGATCGAGCACCGACTCCGATTCGCCGGACACTTCTACGACGAGGACCTCGAGCTCTTCTACAACCGCTTCCGCGACTACGACCCGAAGCTCGGGCGCTACCTGCAGATAGATCCGCTCGGACATGGCGGTGGTCCGAACCTGTACGCGTATTCTGCTAACCCCGTCGTACACGTCGATCTACGTGGCCTCGAGATCCACCGCAAGCCGTCCAACAAGAAACCCAAGGCGAAGCCGAAGAAGAAGAAGCCGAACCTCGATCAGGGCGAGGTCGGATCGTATCGAGGCCAGAAGAAGAAGGCAGCAGCCCCTCGGAAGTTGGATCGCGATCACATTCCGTCGAAGGCGGCCGTGCGACGGAAAATGGAGAAGCAACTGGAGCGGAAGCTCACGCCCCAGGAACGCAGGAACCTCGAAAACAACCTGACTAGTGCCGCGATCAAGACCAAAACGCACAAGAAGGGTCGCACGCATGGCAGCAAGAACACGGACGCGCAGGTCGAGAAGGACTCGCAAAACCTACGCAAGGCGGCCAACGAAGATCTCAAGGCTCACCGCGAGAACCTCAAGAAGGACGGGATGACGGACGCTCAGATCAAGAAGATGGAGCAGGACATCCACAAGCGGAACAAAGACCTCGGGGTATACGATCCCGAACTTCCCGAGAGTCTATTGGAAGGACCGGGATAGACTGCAGCACGTCGAGTCTATGAAAGAGCTCATTCGCCGAAAGGAGTACGCACCATGTTGAAGGCCAAGGATCTCGAGGATCTGATCGGACAGAGGGTGACCGATGCGAAGGCGCAGAAAGTCATCGCAAAGATCCCCGTTCCCGGTAAGAAGAAGAAGGATGAGGACTACTACCACCGCTACGAAGCCTACGGCCTCGAGTTCGTCGAGGACGGTAGTAGCGGCCGCGTCGCAAGCATCTTCCTCTATCCGAAAGCCAAGAAGTTCGCTCAATACGGTGGCGAGCTGCCCAAGAAGCTAGCGTGGAGCATGAGCCGGGACGACATTCGTGCTCTACTGGGTGAGCCGGACAAAGAGAACGGGGCGGAGGAAGACCAGTGGCTCTTCGGGAAGTTCCGATTCGGTGTGAAGTTCAGCAAGGGAAAGATCGCTTTCTTCTACTACTCGGCTATGTAAAGGCGGTTGGTCAGAGTAATGCGCCTTTCAAAGACTAAGACTATGCCGTCCACTCCGCGGTGCTCTCGCTCCGGAACTTCTGGGACTTCCACCAAGCGTCACTCGGCGCTCTAATGGTCATCTCGAAGTTCGCTCCTGCTGGATGTGCTTGATGCGGCTCCTCAAAGATCAAGACTACGCCATCCACTGCGCGGTGTTCTCGCTGCGGAACTTCTGGGACTTCCACCAAGTGTCCGTGCTGTTGACCGCGATCGAAGGCGTGGCTGCGCCAGAGTACTACGGCGAAGGGGACATCGTTCACTCCGACTACGATCGGCGAGAGATCCAGCGCTGGTTCCGGGAGAACCAGGATCCGGTCGAAGGGCGTCCGTCACTCGAGCTCCGTCGCGGCACCGCGCCGCGATACTCCATCAGCATCAACGTGGGGAACGGCGTGCACCCGCACTCGGTGCACCTGACGTCGAACCTACGCCACGAAGTCGGCGAGCTCGCCAAGCTGTTCGAGCTCGCCGATGCAATCGCCGACGATCCGGACGTGGATTTCGGGAGCGTGAACCTGTATCGCCACGGAACTCCCAAAGCTGCCGTGCTTGTTGACGGGGGAACGTTCGAGAACCTGGGCGGATACATTCACAATGGCCCCGGCGACGTGTGGGTTCGCACCTACTTCGGTCTGAGGCTCGTCGCACTCGCGGGGAACGAGTCGGCGTTCACCAGCTCACCAGGTCAATGGCGTCGGCTGAAGAGCGGGGTACTGGTGCTCGAGCTGGATCCAGCGCCGTGGGACCGGACCCCCGACGAGCTCAAGGCCGCGCAGCTCGCGGTCGCTCCGACGCTCAAGACGCGAACCGGGATCTTCGCCGTGTCGGACGGGAACGATTTCGGCGATGACGTGCCGGGTCCGCGGTGGCAGTCCCCGGCCGGTTGGCTCTGGCCTGCTTGAAGCGACCGCACGCGGACGTCTAGACGTAGCTCTTGCGCGTGGGGTCGAACAGCCAGGGGTGCTGGTTTTCTTCGAAGAGGTCGAGCAGAGCGTCGGTGTCTTCTTCGAGCTTGAGCTTCAGCTCCGCATTGCTGATCGGCACGACCCACAGGAACTCGACGGGGCATTCGTCGATTTCAAGCTCGTCTGGAAGGGCTTGGTGGTGGCGCAACAACGGGGACAACAGCACGAGGTGGGGGAGCTCGACGCTCGACGCATCTTCGGAGATCAGTGCTTCGGCGCCGCCCGGCAAGAACAGCGCGCCGTAGGTTCTGACGCTGTGGCCGGTTTCGAGGAACGTGTCGTTCTCGAAAGGGAAACGCGCTACCGCGGTCAGGGCATTCGCGAAGTTGCCGCCGGGCTTTGCGTAGAAGATGAGCTCCCGGCGGATGAGCTCGTCGTCGTCATCGATCATCTCGACGTCGCTCATGCCCGCGGTAACCCAGACGTCGCATTCGGGTCCGTTCTTGACGGGTTTGCCGGCGTAGCGACGGACTTCGATGCGCGGCTCGCCTTCGGTGTCTACGAAGCTCTCGTATTCACGGCCGATGATCTTCGCGTAGGCCGCGTCTCGCGCCTTCGTACTGGACATCGATGCGAACGATAGCCTGCGACGCCAGGCGTTTCAACTGAGCTCTTGGCACTACCGCATCGCTAATTGACGGCGCCGGCACAGGCGAGCCCGGGCGCGAGCGAAGAGATCTCGCTCAAGGTGGGTGAGAACAGCATCACCATCAAGAGCGACGGGACGATCTCCGTCAGCGCGGCCCAGACTTCGAGCATCAGCGGCGCCGGCGGTTCGTGCGAGTACTCACCGAGCGGGTCGAAGATGCACGGCGCCCAGGTGGCCATCAACGGCGACGCCACGGTCACGGTCGCGGGCGCGCTGGTCAAGGTGAACTGAGGTATCGAACGATGCGAAATCGAGCTCCGGATGGACGAGATCTCCGAGGTGTCATCGAAGCCGCGCTCGAAGCGCAGGTCGGCGTGCTGGCCACGGACGAGGCCCCTTCGAGCGGCAGTGTGATGGGCGAGGTGCTCGACACGCACAACCCGCACCTCGCGGGCCGCGTGCTGGTGCGCTTCCTCAACACGAAGAGCGAAGTCGTCGAGCGCTGGCTCGAGTTCGAACGCCACCTATCCTTGCGCAAGGGCGACCGCGTCCTGCTCACCCTGCCGCTTGGATGGCAGCAGTGGATCGTGACGGGCGCGCTCGGCCGGCAGCCGGCTCCGCCCGCTGAAACAAGCGAAGCCAGTGAAGACATCTCCGAGGTGCGGCTCGCACCGGGAGAGGGGCTCAAGATCGTGTCGCACGACGGTAACCCGCTGGTCACGATCCGCCAGGGCGCTGCGGGTCCTGAGGTCGAGCTCGGCGGCGACAACGTCGAGCTGAAGGCGGCGCGGGTCTTGAAGCTCAGCGCCGATACGATCGAGCTTCAGGCTTCGAGCGGCGGCATCGATCTGCGTACGGACGGCGATACGGTCGTTCGCGCACGCACGATTCGCCTCAACTAGGCCTGAGCCATCGGGCAGAGTCAGGGACGCGCATGCCGAGTCAGGCCGACGAACTGGTGGGTACGCTGCGGGGTTTCATCGATCAGCCCGACTACCCGACGCTCGTTCTCGGGGGAGAAGACGGCGAGATGGCGTTTCCGAGCGCCACGCTGCAGTCGTTCTCGCAGCAGGACGAGGACGACTACTACCTCCTGTACCCGGATCCGTGCCCGAGCGCGGCGGTGTACATGGATGCGATCGCGAAGTCGCTCGCTACCCAGCGTGAGGCGTACAACATCGGGCTCAAAGACCAGGGGCTCGAGCCCTGGCCGCCCCTGCCGCTCGAGGTAGAAGACGGCCGCTACCCTCCCGCGCGACGCCTGGTGGCGCTCGCCAAATACGTGGGGGAGCACCTGCCGCCAGGTCCAATCGTTTGGGGCCTCCTACCGGGTGAGCTCAAGGACCTCGAGGGCTACAAGGCGATGATCGCGCCTTTGCTGTGCCCCGAGACGGTCGAGCCGTGGATGGATCGGCACCGCTTCATCGTCCGCGATCGCAAGCCGGAGCTCGCAATCATCACCGAGCTCTACCAGAAGAAGAACGACCGCGTGCTGGTGATGGAGCTCGACTTCAGCAACGAGCGCACCGAGCGCGATCTGAACGCGACGGCGCTCGACAAGACGCTGCCGCCGAACGACCGCATGTTCGCGTTCTTCCAGCTCGCAGCCATCGACTTTGCATTCTTGCGGCTACCGCAGGCGCTCGAGAAGTTCGGCGCGTGCTTCAACTACTTCAAGGGCGCGGGCAACAAGCCGCTCGCGGCGCTGTCCTTGAAAGGCGCGGGCGACACCATGCACCGCGCGGGGCAGCCGCGGGAGCACTCAAGTTCTACCAACAGGGCATCGCGCTCTCGATGGAAGACGCCAACCTGGTCTCGCTCCAGCAGAACCTGTACAGCGCGGGCACCACGTCGATGGAGCTCCAGCGCGCCGACGACGCCGAGGGCTACTTCAAGCACGCGGGCGCGTGTTCCGGCAAGCTCGCAAACCCGTACACCAAGTGCGACGCCATGGAAAAAGAGGGCGAAGCGCAGTGGCAGCTCGGCAAGTTCAAACAAGCCGAAGAGACCTGGACGAACGGTAAAAACCTCGCCAAGCAGTTCAACTACGGCGAACGCGCGATCTCGATCCTCGATCGCATGATCGCCATGTATCGGCTCTCGAACCTCTTCAGCGAGGCTCACGCGTGCGAACGCGAAAAGGCGGAGCTCACGCAGCAACAGGGCGCGCAGCATGCAGGGTAACGGTGGGAAGTTCGGCGGTGGTGGCGCCAGCGGCGGTTGGGGTGAGTCGGGTGGTGGCCCCGCTGGTGAAGGCGCCGCGGGCGGTGCACCGGCGGGCGGCGGTGCTCCGGCCGGCAGTGGCGGTGGTCAGGGC